>JAZUJY010000257.1:0-5023 GCA_045643005.1 Oscillospiraceae bacterium
GCCTTCGATGGCTTTTCTTGCATCTACTGTACCTATCTGCTTTTTCTTACTCAAAACGGGTTTTTAGAGGTGCCCTAAATTATATTGTGGGATATTTACATTTTATTTTTCAAAATGGAGGTTTGTTATGAAAAGAATGACTGCAATTTCACTTGCTGTATTGCTTGCGATGATCTCAGCACCGCTGAATGCCGTCAACGCCAATGCGGAAACACTGATTACAAAAAAGTTCGATTTCGGTGGACTTGGTACTAAAAGCGGATATATCGGTGTATCTGCATCCGATGGATATAATACAGCAAAAGGCTATGGCTTTGCTAATACTGATGCAGTTGAAAATGTTTCAGCAAGCGGAACAGGTGCATTGGCGGATGCGGTGCGTTTTAAATCTGATGTTCCTAATCATATATTCAATGTCGATTTGCCAAAGGGCGTTTATAAGATTAAAGTAACAACAGGTGATGTCCGTTCAACTACTATTACAGCGGAAGGTGTACCGCAGTTGTTCTTTCTGACAGGAAGCAATGCGACGGATATTTTTACAATTCCTGTTACTGACGGTCAGCTTAATATTTATGCAGGTTCGGGTGTTGGAACAGAATTTTCCATAAGTGCAATTGAAATTGAACAGTCATCAACTGATATTATTACAAAGCCTACTATATGGGTTGCAGGCGATTCTACTGCTGCAAGCTATTACAATGTCACAGATGATGCAATTCACGGCTGGGGACAGTATTTATCAAATTACGTTGATACAGATATGTATGATGTGCGTAACATTTCCGCAAGCGGCGTGACTGCAAAAGCGCTGAATGATTCACTTTTTCCAACTGCTGAATTCTATGGAAAAAAAGGTGATATTCTTTTGTTGGCTGTAGGCATGAATGACTATCTGAAAGAATATCAGGCGCATAGTGATGCAGTTGATTCTTCTGAATATGTTACATATATGGAAAAAATGATTCAGAGTGCAAAAGCAAAGAATATGACCGTTTATCTTGTGAAGCAGCATGGTCAGCTCAATGACGCATATAAGTATCCGCTGCCGACGCAAAGATGGTTTAACTCTGTGATGGATGAAATCGCTGAAAAAGAGCATACCGGGCTCATTGATATGTTCCGTCCGTGGCTTGAGCTTACCCTGGTAAACAGATATTATGAGCAGAAAACGTATTATACCGCAGATTCTCTGTATCTGAATGCATTTGGTGCGGATAAAATGGCAGAACTCGTAAGTCAGCAGCTTTTCCCAAGCAATGAACCAATCATCGAAGAAGAAGGTTATGATTTCAGCAGTTCGCCAACAATAATTTACGAAACAGAAACCGCAGGCAAAGCAATCTCCAATCCGCACAAAGGCTTTGTAATGACAGCATACACACCTGATATGTTGGGCAGCAGCTATCAGTACGGCATCGGTGGTTCGGCGGAGAATCAAGCATGGAATGTGGTAACGATCGTCAGCGGTTCACCGTACTGGAAAGACCTGAATCCGAAAAAAGGTGTTTACAACTGGGACGAAATTGACGGAATGCTGGATGAGTGTGAAAAGTACGGACTGACATACGGAATCCGTATCATGCCGTTTACGTCCTATCTGAAGGAAGATTGTGTCCCGCAATGGGTCTATGATGCAGGCGCAGAGAAATACACAGCAGAGTTAAGAGATGAGCCAGGAGAAATTGAATTCCCAAAATGGGATGATCCGATATATTTGCAGGCACATAAGGAGTTTGTCAGAGCATTGGCAAAAAAGTATGACGGTGATCCCAGAGTGGAATTTATCGACGTCAGACCGTTCGGTGATTACGGGGAATGGCATAATTCATTTGCAGTCGGAGATGAAAAGTTTATGCCTTCTCTTGAAATTCAAAAGGATATGTTGGACTGCTATGCGGATGCATTTGATCATACGCTTCTTGTTCTTCCTTCAAATGCACGAGGGGAGATATATCAATATGCACTTTCAATCGGAATCACCAAGCGAGATGACGGCCTTATTTCAATTCCAAATGCCGAATGGAGTCTTAAACCTACATACGATGCTAATATGCCTGTAGTCGGTGAAAATTACTGGCCATATGCATGGATGCGTGACGCTGTCAGAGAAGATGAGTATTCCTATGTAAACTGGACACCGCAGCGTTTCCGTGAAACAATAGAGATTCCGCATATGTCGATATTTGCGCTCGATCAGGACAGTCATTGCAGCTATGAATTCTATCAGGAGCAGAAAGATGTAATTGATGAAATGTGTAATCGTATCGGGTATAATTTCACCGTTACTTCTGCTGCACGATATGAAAATAAACTGGTCGTAAGAATCAAAAACACAGGTCTGGCACCAGCATATTTCAATATTGATTTTTGTGCAGAAATTACGGATGCTGATGGAAACAAGCTGAATTCTTTCGGAAATCCGATCAGAATTGAGAAAGGCTCATTTCATGACGGAGAAGAAAAGGCATTTCTGTTTGAATATGACGGCATACTTGATGAAAATGCTGTTATTTGTCTTGCTATGTATGACAGTGATAATCCGCTTGCGGCAGGAAAGGATCCGACTGTCCGATTTGATAATAAAAATACACTATCAACTAACAGACTGCGGCTTGTACAGACAGAAACAGTTAACGGCGATGTCAATGCAGACGGAGCATTCAATATTGCAGATGTGGTCACGCTGAAAAAATGGCTGCTTGCTGTTCACGATACTCATCTTGCCGACTGGAAAGCAGCAGATTTCAATTCTGATAATGTACTGAATATTTTTGATCTTTGCTTTATGAAAACTGAGCTTATTGACTCATGATTTTTCGTAATAGCTAAGGCAGCACCGCACAATCTTTGTGCGGTGCTGCCCTAAGTATAATTGTAGTAAAGAAAATTACGATTTATAGAGAGGCGGAAAATAAATGACAATTGACGAAGTTAATCGAATACTCCATGTTGGAACACTTCCGATAACTATAAGTGCTCAAATAGAATACGGCGGCATTTATAGATTTGTCAGAATAACAACTGACAACAGGGTATTTTTAGATTACGATGAAGAGTTTGATGATTTCGATGGATTAAGAATAACGTTCTGTTTTGATTCAATTGAAAAAATGATAAGATCCATAGAAGAATATCTTGGTCATGGTATTGAAAAATGTTTAAGAGTCTTTGAAAATGATTTACCGGAAATTAATTCGTCAGCTGATTGGTATAGCCTAAAAACAGATTTGTATAACGGAGACATCCTGATGTTAAAGGGATATACTGAAATGTACATAGGAAGTATGTATTGGAAAGGATTGTACTCACGCAATATTACTCCGGATTCTTCAATAGATGAATTAGACGAATGGATAAGGAGCAATATGTAATATTTGAGAATTATTATGTAGTAGTAATACAACAATGTATGCATATTAGAGGTAATCCGGATGAAAAAAAGTATTTTTGCGGATATAGAAACGATTATGTTTTCGTTATCCATTTTTTCTTTTTCGCCGTCATTTAATGTGAATGATGAAAGAGCCCGGTTTGAAAAAGTGAATATGATGATAAAGACTGCTGATATCGTGTGATAAGGTTCACACGATATCACCAGCCCTTTTTTGTTTTATTGCGCATCTGAAACAGAATCTTGTGGTGCGGCAGTACCGTACCAGAATGATTTTAATTTCTCAAGAGTTTCGTTAGTAACCGGATATTCACCGATAACAGACTGGGAAGAGGTAGATACAGAAAGACTTATTTGGAATGATGATGGGGGTTTTGATATTCCAACATTTAATATCAGTGAAATAGTCTGTCATCTTGAAAGATTTAAAAATTCAGAATACAGTTTTCTTTTTGATGATTTAAAAAATCCTTCTCAACGTTATTATCTTCCTGTTATTTCTGATCCAACAAGCTTGACTTTAAAAATACTTTGTCGTATAATTATATATATTTATATTGTAAGGAAGGGGTTATAATATGGCATCAACACATCTTAATATACTAAACAAAAAAGTTATTGCATTAACAATTATAGTTATAACAGTAATTTCATCAATTGTTGGAATTAATATTTCTAAAAAGCAAAAAAGAACAGTTGTCCAAGAAGAACCAACCACTTTAGCTGAAAATATTGATTTAGAAAAACCAACCTCTTTAACTGAAAATATTTCTAAGAAAGGCGAAGATTTAGCACAACAACAGAAAGTAATAGATAATTATATGAAAAGAATTAAAGGAATTTGTGAATCTATTAATATGTGTATCATTGATTTGCAAAATTATAGTGATTTAATTCTCAATGTTTGGTATAATACTGAATACCAAATATCTGATACTAAAACAGATAAATATACTAAGCAAAATTCTCTTTTTAATAGTGACGTTCATGAATCGATAGATGCTCTATTTAGTGATGAAGATTTTAAGAAAAATCTTGTTTTACTACAAGAACATAGGGATTTGATATCATCTGTAATGAAAAATATTGAAAATCCACCTACGGAATGCAATGATGCGTATGATTTAATTAATGGTTACTATTATACATATTTGGACTTTGCAGACTTAGTATCATCTCCTCCTTCTGATAGTTATTCATCTTATGCATCAGAATTAACATTTTGTAGTTCAATGGCTCTATCTTATACCAAATCAATTCGAGAATTTTTTGATGATAATTTAAAAAACATAATTCATACAAGGCTTTGTGTCGTAAGTGGTTGTTGTGAAGAAGGCATTTATTCTTGGGAAGGATTTGGTGGAACAGAATATTATTGTAGTAAGCACTATAACGAAATGATTGATATGGCTTTACAGATTTATGGAGAATAAAAAAATTTCTTAATAATTTCATATCTCGTCCCAAGCCGAAAAGAGTCAATGAGTTGTAACCGCCAACCACACCCTAACGTTGATTCGGCACTAAAAATGCGATAAAATAGTTCCAAAGGGATTTACCCCGAAAGGAGCTGAGAATATGCCAACGATCAGAGAAGTAAAAACCGAGCTTCGTCACAGGGAGTGGGCA
>JAZUJY010000258.1:0-7051 GCA_045643005.1 Oscillospiraceae bacterium
TTGATCCTTGTTTTTGACGTAGACTTCTATACAAAAATCATAGGTCTAATTCAATTAGCAAAAAACAGGTATTCGACATCTTTAAGAACATCGAATACCTGTAAAAAAAATTATATTGTCCGCACTTTGCGTAAGAACCCACAAGTGGTGCAGCTAATTTTTTTATAAATAGTAATGGGGAGTTTTTTAACAGCCCTTTTTTTTATTATTGATTTAAAATAATGATCACTGGAAACCATTCTGTTCAGGCATGAGATCTTTGTTTTTCTCAGTAACAGGATTGTAATACCAATGTGTCGGATATTTGAACGTACTCTTGTGTGCTCCGATAAAATGTTCACTCGGAGTAAGCGGCTGAAGATTTTTGTACTCTCCGGCAAGCGAAGGAAAATGATCTGAATCAAACATCTGATGACATTCAAATAATATATTCATTCGGCCTTCGTTGTATATCTCATTACCGGATGCATCGGTCAGCATTGCTCTACCTGCATTTTTCCTCATTTCTCCGTCTTTCGGATCAATATTCATTATCTGTTTTTCCTGCTCCTCGCTCCAAGTCCTTGCAGGCTGTTCGCAAAGATTGATCTTGTCACGTTCATGTTTCCAGAAATCCTTTACCGACTGTATCCTGAGAAGTGACTGGATCTCATCAAACTGAGTTTTTCTGAAATTTGAATCATCACGCGATTCTTCTCCTCTGAGATATTCCATAAACATATCTGCTCTCTTTTTATTTGCTTTTACATATTTGTTCCATGTATCAGTTACAAATCTGTATTTGTTATGAGTAACATTTCTGAAGTACAGATACAACTCAAAAAACGACATTTTTATGATTTTTTCGATCGGAACCTCAGGCTGTTTCTGCTCCGAAGGAATATTTTCCTTTAGCATTATCCTTATCCACTCGAGAACATCTTCAAAGCTGTTTACTTCTGTTTCTATTCCATGATTATAACAGATAAGTTTTCCTGTTGTACGCTCTATGCAAAGCTTTTCGCCGTCTCCGACCAGATCACCTATTACAGCATATTCCTTTGGAACAAAATTGTTATAGTATCCGGATGTTTCCGGAAGAAAGAGCTGGACTGTTCCTCCGAAAATACTGCAGTTAGCTGTTATTCTCAGCCATTCTTTATACTCATCAGGAATAGATACACCGTTTTTCACTTCATATTTTACTATCATCGGCAACTCTGCAGGCTGACCAAAATAAGATCTTTCTGTATTGCTCAGTTCAGCACACATCTCCTGAATATCTTTAGCGTATTTTTTTATTCTTTCCTTAAGTGAAGTCTTGTCACCAGTGGTCTTCTCAGATGTTTCCTGTGCTCCGTATATTATATTTTCAAACTTTTTAGGCATTGTTTTTTCCATATTTTACAACTCCTATCACTTTCATACTGTAAATTTAATTATAGCATAAAAGAACAAAAACAACAATAATTTTATTAAATATTTTTCATTATTTGTTGCTGTTTTTTGTCGTTTAACATCAAAAAAAAATTTTGCATGACATTTTTTCACATTTCTTCCATATAAAATTATTGACATAAGAACAAACATAATATATAATTATTTTATCAATATGTTTGAGGTGATAAAAATGACAGAAGAACTTAAAGCAGCTTTGGAACAGTACAGTGAAAACAACAACGCCGGATTTTCCTTTGAATCTCTGTCTGACGGCAGTTACTATGCAGAAACATCCATTCGTTTCAAAGGCGAAAAACTTTGCGAAGAACCTTTTCGTTTAGGCGTTTTCATTTTGGGAAATGAAATCCAGATAGTAAGCTCATACGAATATATGTTTAAGGATTATGACAATCAAAAAGACTTCAAAGATCTTTCTGATATGTTCCATGAAAAATATCAGTTAAAATTTTACTACGACTACGAAAACGCTTCTCTCAATACTGTTTACTCTGAAGAATATGAAGATGAAGCGCCGGATGAAGATACTCTTCAGGGTCTTATCTCGATGACTCCTCTTCTCAACAGAATGATAGTTCACGCATACCTCGTTATGAAGATGAAAAAATCAGATCCTCAGACAACCTTTGATATCATTTCAGAAGAGGAAGATGCCTACTTTACTTCAGAGTTCAAATTTTGCTGAAATCAATATTTCTTTATATCCCCGCAAACAATGCGGGGATTTTAAATGATATATCTGCTCTTTTAAATTACAAATTTGTAATTTTTCATTTTAATTTACAATACCATGATATACTAATCTTGTACGACTAAAGATCAATAAGGAGGCTAATAAAATGAAAAAAACAGAAGCTGCAGCAATATTTTTAACAGCTGTATTTTTATCAGTTTCAGGATGCGGAACGATAAATGATGAAGCTGAAAATAAAAGACTGATGCTTGAACAGCCCAACAGCAGTATAGACGAAACATCTGATATCTGTATGGAAACTGCTGATTCAGTTACAACAAAGGTCACAGCTTCAACAACAAAAAAAGATAATATACAGACTGAGAAAAGAATAATCGAAAAGGCTGTCAAAGGAAATTCAACTGATACTGACGAACCTGATATTTCATGCAGGACATATCTCAAGGAGACTACTGATCAGGCTAAGATCACAGGGATCCATGACAATAATGTTCCTGAGACCTTTACCATTTCATTCCGTCCTGATGACCTTGAATTTACTCTGGATGCCAGATGCATAGGACTTGCACAGGCTGAAGCTTATTCACCTGAAGAAAAAGAAAAACTTAAATCAGACTTAATAAAGATCCAGACAGACGCTCTTGAAAAATACGGATACTGGAGAAGATCATCAATAATGGAATTTCAGGAAAACTATGAATACGAACCTGATTCATATGTTACAGCTGATCTTGATCCCGGAAAGCTGAAAAACATCTGGCTTGTTGACGTTCACAATCCTGACGGTGCTTTATTATATGACGCAGATACTCTTAAGATCGTAACCGTTTCACAACTTTTCGGAGAAAACTGGCAGAACTTTACATCAAAAAATGATATAAAAAATCTTGAATCATTTCCGGTACAGTGTTTTATAACATTTGATGAATGGTCATTTACTGCAAAAATAAACAACGGCGGAGATAATGTCGAATTTACGGCACTTTACAAAGAGATCAATCCAAAATATGCTGACCTGAGTTAAGTTATACCAAAAACCGGATCCTATCCCTTAAAAAATCTCTTATTACAGCTTTGTAATAACTGTTATTTTGAAAACAACTTATGTTCAAAGCTCTGTTTTGTTCAAAGCTCTGCTTTTAACAAGCAGAGGCGGGGGATATCCTCTGTGTTGTTATAATAACAGTTATATTATTATTCATACTATAAATATAAAAACGGAGGAAAAATAATTATGAAAAAAACAGGCTTATTTATTTTACTTGCAGCAGTTGCAATGATGGCTGCAGGTTGTGGAGACGAAGATGTTTCGATCGACAACACAAAAACTTCTGAAACTTCAGCAGTTGAAGAAACATCTGAAAAGTCTGAAACAGAAGAAGTTACAACAACAGCAGAAACCAAGGAATCCAAAGAAAAAACAGCTACAACAGTCGTAACTTCTGAAACAGTATCAGAATCTGACAAGGCTGAAACAAAAGCTGATGAAAACAATTCATCTGATCAGGCTGAAGCTACTTATGAAATGAAACAGACAGCGATCAGTCAGATAGACAGTCTGAACACTATCCTTGCAATGTTCGGCGGTAAAGGTGTTGAATATGATGAAGCCGACAGTGTTTCAAAAGATGTTGATTCATCAAAGATCAATTTTTCAAAGGTAAAAGACGAAATAAAAAATCTTAAGAGTATTGAAGACCTGAAAAATCTCATGAAAAATACTCTTTCTGAAGAAGAATACAACAAAATGATGCAGGATTTTGATTCACACTTTACAGATGAAAATGGAAATCTTTACATGAATACAGAAGTCGGAAGATCATACTATCAGTTCCCATGTGACGATGAAGATAAAATGATATTTACAGATGTTACAGATCACTCATTTACAGTAAAAACAAAAGAACCTGATGCAATGTATGGTTTCGGATATGTTTACTTTATGAAAAATGGTGACTCATGGATCATCAATGGTTATGAATACAAATAATCAAACAAAATAAAAACAAAACTTAAGGCAGAAAATCAACAGGTTTTCTGCCTTTTTATTTTCCATGAAATAATAAAAAACACTCGTCATCTCCTTAAAAATGACGAGTGTTTTCTATACTATCAGTTTTTTCTATGCTTTTAATAAAGATTCAAAGTATTTATGAGCTTCAGAATCTACTTCCAGAACCGGAATCCGAATCGTAAATTCAGTACCCTCTCCGATCTTACTCTTCGCACTTATTTCTCCGTCATGAGACTCGACGATAAATTTTGCAATAAACAATCCGAGACCTGTTCCTGTTTCTGAATTCTTTCCTTTATAATAACGATCCCAGATGTGAGGAAGTGCATCCTCAGAAATTCCGCATCCGGTATCTTTGATCGATAATGTGATCATCTTTTCATCATCTGAAACTGAAGCACTTATTGTAATAAGACCGTTCACTGTATGCTTCAGAGCATTTGAAACAAGATTTACTATTACTCTCTGAAATCTTGCCTTGTCTACAAGGACCTTTGGCATTTCCATCGGGATCCTTACACTAAGCTTATTGTGATTTTTATTTAATATAGGGAAATATGTTCCGACTGTTTCATGAACGATCTCATCAAGATGGTACAGCTTCTTTTCAAGCACCATTCTGCCCTCTTCGATCCTTGTTGCATCAAGTATCTGAGTAACCATGACCGCCATTCTGTTGGCCTCAGCAGAAAGATTTTTCAGTTTCTGTACAACCACCTCAGTATCTTCACCTGACAGTACAGCTATTTCTGCAGTCTGTGCAAATCCGGACATAGCCATAAGAGGCGTTTTCAGCTCGTGTGCTGCATCAGACAAAAACGTTGTCTTCATCTTGTTTACTTCCATAAGAGCATCTTTTTCTTTCTCTGATTTCTCCAGTTCCTTTTCCTGGTCATCGAGCTCTGAGATTATAGGAGAAGATATTTTTCCTGAAAAAACAAAAATGAGAATAAAAAACAATATCAGTACATATACGATAGCAAATATCATAACAGGAATAAATTTGGCACATTCTTTTTTTGTTTCTTCTATAATGTTTAATGTTACTTCATCTGAAATTGAATGGATAGGCTGAATTATTCCGTCAGTATTTATTCCTCGTTCAAGCATTCCCAATACAAAAGATCTGTCATTATTAAAGCCGGGCAGCATAATAGTCCTGTAAACACATATTCGTCCCATTCCCTTTTTTGAATAAAACTGTCCTGAACCGAATATGGAAAAATAATCAAATATTGAAGAAATTTCATTATTTTCCGGTTCAGTGATGAAATTCTCAGGCTCATCAGCAAAAAGCTTTTCAAGTTCATCGCTTAACGATGAACTGCCTTCTGTAAAAACAGCATCAGTACTGTCATCTTCATTCTCAGGATCATTAGTACAGTAAAGTACATCATCGGAATAAATGAATAATTGTCTATTTGTCGGATCTGTAACAAAGTCATTTAAAAAAACGATCGTTTTTTCAAGATCTGATAAATCATCAGATGATACTGTTTTTTCTGAATTCATTTCTTTTCCGAATCTTTCTGTCTCACGGCATATACTATCCAGATACTCCGCTGAGTAGGCTGTATTGTTCTGATAAATACCGTCGGAAATTACAAAAACTATATCATCTGACAATCCTGCGATCTGTCTGTTTTCAGTATTTATTATCTGCTTATATGTGAATGCAAAAACACCTGCACTCACTGCTGAAAACAACAATACCGTAGAAAAAACACATATTACAAGTATTTTCTTTAAATTCAATGCTGTCGACTTTCTTTTATTCATTTTGTGCTCCTCTCATTTGTATGATAAAGGAAATAAGGTATCAGAAAATAACACGACGCAAAACATACTCTCCGTCTGATGTCCAGCAAAGCTCATATGTACTTTCGTCATCAAGACCGATATGTTTTTTCAGTCTGGAGATATTTACTCTGACTGTATTTTTGCTGTCTTCAACATCACATCCGTATATCTGCTGATAGATCTCATGATAGCTTAATCTGGATCCGACACGCGATGCAAGCAGATAAAGGATCTGAAGCTCTCTTTGTGGAAGAACGCATTCTCTTCCGTCAAGTATTGCAGTACCTGTAAACAAATCAATACTTAACCCCGGAAGGCTGATCTTCGGCTTATCAGATGAGTTTCCTTTTTTTCGGAGCTGAACCTCTATCCTTGCCTTCAGGACATTCAGATCATAAGGCTTTACTATATAATCATCTCCGCCGTTTTCCAGTCCTTTTATGATGCATTCATTTTCATCACGGGCAGTCAGAAAAATCACAGGAGACTGAGTATACTGACGAAGAGTCTTGCAAAAAGACAAACCGTCTCCATCGGGAAGCATTACATCAAGAAGAACCAGATCCGGATTGCATTCCTCAAGTCTTGCTTCTGCTTCTGCAAGAGTTTCCGCACAATAAACAGTATATCCTTCATTTTCCAGGAAAGATTTATTTATCTGCAAAATATTAGTGTCATCTTCGACAAGTAGAATATGATTCACAAACATCCCTCTTTTTCAAATAATTTCATACTGTATTATATCATAACACAATATAAACTGTCAATTTAGTTATTTTTTTGATATTTTTCTCAGGAATGCTGTAAACTTCCATTGTACTTTCAAAAAAACCGGATAATTCTGATAATATCGTATTTCCGTTATTCATATAAATAATTTCGATTTAATAATAATTAATACATTTCATTCTCTTAACCGGGCATCAGCCATATAACAACACAGAGGATATCCCCCGCCTCTATAGGCGGCGGGGTCTATTCTCTCGTTCAGTAGGAGTTCAATCTCCTACTGAACGAAAGCAATTCTTCGAATTGCCTCTGCTTGTTAAAAGCAGAGCTTTGAAAAAGGTACTTAGTATATAAATGAGGAATTATTTAGAAGTGAG
>JAZUJY010000259.1:0-15749 GCA_045643005.1 Oscillospiraceae bacterium
TATGGTAAAAGCACAATAATTATACCACACATTCAAATACACAGAAAGGAAAAGTGTAATTAAATTACTTGCTGGGGGATGATTTAATTATACCAGTATAACATGAAACATATAATGATAACCAACGATGACGGTGTTCACGCATCCGGAATCATAAGACTTGCGAAAGCTGCAAAAAAATACGGAGAAGTATGGATCGTTGCACCTGATATTCAGAAAAGCGGTGCTTCACACAGCATAAACCTCCACACTCCTTTTAGAGTTGAAAAAACAAACTTTCCTGTCGATGGTATTAACGCTTTTGCTGTTTCAGGCTCACCGGCTGACTGTGTAAGAGTCGGAGTTCTGAATCTTCTTCCCTGTAAGCCTGATATTGTTCTTTCAGGTATAAATTTCGGCTACAATGCAGGAACTGATGTCATGTACTCAGGCACGATCGGAGCAGCTATGGAATCCATCTTCCAGGGGATACCTTCAATAGCCTTATCTGAAGGTACAGACGACGGATACATAATTACAGATATGTATCTTGAAAGAATACTTGACGAGGCCATGAATATGGAGCTTGGAACTGAAAATATACTGAATATCAATTTCCCGACCTGCCGTCCTGATGAACTTAAAGGAATTCTGAAAGACAGATTTGTGTCAAAAAGCTATGTTTTTAAAGATCATTATATATGCAATATTCTTGAAGACGGAACAAAAACATATATGGTCGAAGGAGAATACTGCAAAAACGCTGAAGAAGGATCCGACTTAAAAGCACTTTTTGACAATTATATTTCAATTGGCAGAGTTAGAAATATAGGATAAAAAAGCACCTCATATTGAGGTGCATTTTTTATTTTGCTTTGTTTTTTAATTTATCAAATTCTTCAATTATTTTATCATAATTGTCGGATGTATAATACAAATAATTAAACTGATCATTTTTATATTCAATTTCATCTTTGATGACTATTTCATCACCAATACAAATTGTTTTGCTTTTATACTCTGTGATCAGTTCATTTTTTTCAGATAAACTAAATGGCTCGTACTGATCCAGACCAAATGACTCTATCAAATCAAAAAACTGTTTTGCTTCCTTTTTTGAAAACGAGAATTTGATCCCTTCCGGGTCTTCGTCAGAATTGTTTAAATAATTAAACTCTCCTTCAGAATCCAGTGAATACATGATCATTCCATAAAGTACATCCTGATCTGAATAATAAGTAACATCAGAATCTCCTGTTTCTATATAATTTTTGTCAAGAGCGATCCTTAAAACCTTTCTTCCTTCGGAATAAAAAGGAGATGTGCATCCGCTGACAGAAAAAATACAGAATGATGTAATTATTAATAATGAAATAACTTCACCTATTTTTTTCATTTTTCTCACCTGCAAAATATCATACAGCGTCTTCTGATTTGGTATTATCCGAATTTGATGATGTTTTTTCTTTTTTAAAAACAACAAGTTTACTGAATACATAATTTAACGTAAGGATAATAAACTGAGCTAAAACAGTCATCAGGTAATAGTTCAAATCAAAAACAGTTACAGAAACATCCATGATCAGTACTTCAAGAAAAAACGTTGTAAGTCTTGCACTGAAAAAAGTACCGATTTCATAAATCAAACCACTTTTAGTCTTTGTTTCACTGTTAAAAACATACTTTTTATTTACAACAAATGCAAAAAAAGCCGAAATGATCCATGATATTGTAGTATTCAGTGTATTGAAGAACACTTCCTTCATGCTGTGTCCGCAAAGCATGATTATTGATTTTCCTGCAAATTTTGAAAGAATCGATACTACTGTAGTCCATACACCGTAATAACAATATCTGAGAACACTCTCATTTTTATAGAAAAACTTTTTTATCGGCTCAGGCATAAGCTTTAAAAAAAAGAAAAGTATTTTTTCAAGCATGATTTATAATTCTCCTTACTTATTACTGATTCTGTGAATCGCCGTCGTCATTTTGTTCCTGTTCCGGTGACTGTGCTTCGGAAGGAGAATTTTGTCCTTCTGCCGGTTTTTCTGAAGGCTGTGATGCCGGAGTATCCGGCTCAGGAGCCACTGTTACTGAAGGTTCAGAGGTATTTTGTTCTGAAGATATATGAACCTGAGTATTATCTTCTGAACCGGAAGAAACTGATGAAGAAGTCTTGGCTGTTGTTGTTACAGGTTTTGAAGTAGCCGATGTTACTGCAGTGGAAGCAGTTGTTGTTTTGCTTTCATTTCCTTTTCTTTCGTAATTAACTCCGGTTACTACCGGAAGAGTAATGATATCCTTCTTGGTTTTATCTGCATCAATAATTCCACTGTTTTTCTGTATACCCTGAAGCTTATTGTTCAGCTCTGTAATTTTGGATTTATAGTCCTTTATCTGCTCATCAGTGCAAATACCATCGTTCTGCACATCTTTTTCAAGACCTGCAAGAACATTGTACTGTTCTTTGACCAGTTCTTTATCCTGATTTTTTCCAAGCTCTCCCTGTTCATTTATGACCATTTCCACCTGGATAAGTGTTTTATTATAATCATTTATAAAATAATCATTCATATCTATCAGAAAATTACTGTATTGCTTCTGTTCAGACTTACTTAATTTTCCTTTTGAAACTGTTTTCATAGATTTATAAAGATCTATTTTTTCAGTCTTCTCTTTTGATTTTTTAAAGCTGTTGTATGTTTCTGTGATTGTTTCCATATCCGAACTGATTACATTAACATCTTCCGTATTTCCGCATGAACAAAAAGAAACACATGTCAGACAAACCAAAAATGCGGCTATTGTACCTTTTAAGCTTTTGTTTTTCATTATATTCACCTTATCTGTTATATAAAAAATTGTAAAAATCAGAATAAAAAGTTAAATAATCTATATATAAATAACTGTACATACTTTTTGTATGCTGATATTCTGAATAAACTGTTATTACCGTTTTATAGTATAACATTTAAATCAAACTAAATCAAGTATATTTTATTTACTTTTTGCCTGCCATTTCCAAAAGTTCTTCCTCTGAGATAACTGTTATTCCAAGCTCCTCTGCTTTTGTAAGCTTTGAACCTGCATCTTCTCCGGCAACAACAAAATCAGTTTTTTTGGAAACTGAAGATGAAGCTTTTCCACCAAGCTCTTCAATGATTTTTTTCGCTTCATCTCGTTTCAATGTTGGAAGTGTACCGGTCAGGACAAATGTTTTTCCTGCAAAAGTATCGCCTTTGATACTTGACGAATAATTAAAATTAAGTCCTTTTTCGATCAAAGAATCAATAAGCTTTTTCATATTTTCGTCACGAAGTGTTTCGTATACATTTTTGGACATTACTTCACCGAAGCCATCAATAGAATTTATATCTTCAAGCGAAGCGTTCATAAGCTTTTCGATCGTATTATATTTTTCACAAAGGAGTGCTGCAGCTCTTGATCCTATATTTCTGATGCCAAGTCCGAATATTATCCTGTCCATCTCATTTTGTTTAGATGCTTCTATAGCTTTTATAAGATTATTTGCAGATTTCTCCTTAAATCCTTCGAGTGTCATCAGCTTTGATGCTGTCAGATCATAAATATCTGCAACTGAAGAGATCATCCTGCTTTCAACAAGAAGGGTAACTATTGCATCACCAAGTCCGTCTATATTCATTGCACCTTTTGAAGCAAAATGAATTATATTTTTTAATTGCTGAGCAGGACAAAGTGCATTTGGACATCTCAGTGCACTTTCTTCATCGATACGCACTGCTTTTGTCCCACAGACAGGGCAATTTTCCGGAAGAAAATAAGGCTTTGAATTTTCGGCATGTGAATTTGATCTCAAAACCTCAGGAATTATCTCGCCTGCTTTTCTTACAACGATAGTATCGCCTATACGAATGTCTCTGTCACTGATAAACTGCTGATTATGAAGAACGGCACGGGATACGCTTGTTCCGGCCAGAAGGATCTCATCAAAAACAGCAACAGGAGTAATGGCACCGGTTCTTCCTACATTAACTTCTATACTTCTTAAAACCGTTTCTTTTTCTTCAGGAGGAAATTTGTAAGCTACTGCCCATTTAGGATATTTTGCAGTAGCACCAAGCCTTGTTCTCTGAGAGAAATCATTTACCTTAATAACAACACCGTCTATATCAAACGGATATTCTGCTCTGCTTTCACCGATATGATTTATCTCATTTTTAACATCTTCAAATGTTTTGCACGGAACGTAACTGTGAATAACCTTAAATCCCAGACCTTTAAGATAATCAAGTGACTCCTTGTGACCGCTGATGCTCTCATCGCCACCCTGCTGAACGTTAAAAATAAAAATATCAAGCTTTCTTTTTGCAGCAATTTTCGGATCCTTTTGTCTCAAAGATCCTGCAGCAGCGTTTCTTGGATTTTTAAAAGGTTTCTCATCGTTAAGTTCCTGTTTTTCAACAAGTTCGAAGAATGATTCCCTCGGCATATATACCTCGCCCCTGACTTCAATAAAAGGAACATCATTTTTCAGCTTTTTCGGAATACTGTTAATGGTTTTCAGGTTTGCAGTAACATCCTCCCCAACAAAGCCGTCACCGCGTGTAGAACCCACCGTCATTTGTCCGTCATGATATTCAAGACTGACAGAAAGTCCGTCTATTTTAGGTTCAACGATAAACAAAGGATCATTCAGCTCAGCTTTGCACTTATCTATAAATTCCTTTACGGCTTCAAATGAAAATACATCCTGAAGACTCGCCATCTGAACAGTATGAGTAACCTTTTCAAACGTATTCAGTGCATAACCTCCTACCCTCTTTGAAGGGGAATTTTCAAGAGCCAGCTCAGGATATTCGGCTTCAAGCTTTTTAAGCTCCTGCATAAGCATATCATACTCATAATCGTCAACTACAGGATCATCCATTACATAGTAACTGTAATTATAATCGTTTAAAAGTGCTGTCAGTTCATTGATCCTCAGCTCAGGTGATTTTTCGTTCATCATAAGCATCTCCTTTGTAATTCAAAATATTTATTTACAAACAGCCCCGCCTGAAAACAGGTGAGGCTGTTTTTAGAAATCATCAATAGATCTGATTAAAAAAGCAGGTATAATTTCCGGTATGGCAGGCTGCTCCGGTCTGTTCAACATTGACAAGCAATGTATCATCATCGCAGTCTCCGAAAATACTGATAACCTTCTGCACATGCCCGCTTGTGGCGCCTTTATTCCACAGCTCCTGCCTTGATCTGCTCCAGAACCATGTATAACCGGTCTCAAGAGTTTTTTTGAGACTTTCTTTATTCATGTAGGCAAGCATAAGTACTTCCCCTGTCTTGACATCTTTTACAATTGCGGGGATCAGCGGTGCTTTTACAAAAAACTTATCAAATTCATTTTCATTCATATGAATCATTCCTCCGGTATAATTTCAGCATTTATCTGACATTTATGTTTTTTCCTTTTAAATATGATTTGACCTCTCCGACTGTAAGCTCCTTAAAGTGGAATAATGAGGCTGCAAGAGCTGCTGTTGCTCCTGTCTTTTCAAAGACCTCGGAAAAATCTTCAATTTTACCTGCTCCGCCGCTGGCTATGACCGGAATGGTACATGCATCACAAACAGCTTTGAGCATATCAATATCAAAACCGTTTTTTGTGCCGTCTGCATCAATAGAATTGAGACATATTTCTCCGGCTCCAAGCTTTTCGATCGTTTTGACCCATTCTATAAGATCAAGTCCCATATCTACTCTGCCGCCGTTAATATATACGGTCCATTTCCCATCTGATACTTTCTTTGCATCTATACCGACACAAATACACTGGCTGCCAAAAATATCTGCTCCGTCCTTGATAAGCTGGGGATTTTTTACCGCCTGTGAGTTTACTGAGACTTTGTCAGCACCGGCTCTCAGTGCTTCTCTGATATCATCGACCGTTTTTATTCCGCCGCCGACTGTAAGAGGAACAAAAACCTTCTTTGCTGTTTCACGGACAACATCAAGAAATACGCCTCTTCCTTCAAAGGAAGCTGTTATATCATAAAAAACAAGTTCATCAGCGCCCTGTCTGTTGTATTCTTCAGCACATTCGACCGGATCACCGACATCTTTAACACCTTCAAAATTTACGCCTTTTACAACTTTTCCGTTTCTGACATCAAGACACGGTATGATTCTTTTAGCAAGCATACTCACACCTCCGCATATCTGATGGCTTCTGCCAGATCAAGAGTTCCTTTGTAAATTGATTTGCCGCAGATGGTTCCGTAAAGACCCATCTCTTTGCAGATCTTTATATCTTCCATGGTATGAACACCACCACTTGCAATTATACAGCAGTTCTTTGCTCCGTCATAAAGAGCCTGGAGCTGTTCCTTGTTTACACCACTGAGAGTACCGTCTTTGGAAATATCCGTAAAGATGAAATACTTTACACCTGCTGATATCATTTTGTTGGCAAGATCGATATAATTCACATCTGAAGCCTCCAGCCATCCTTCAGTTGCAACCATTCCGTCTACAGAATCGATACCCACAACTATTTTCTCAGGACCGTATTTCTCAACAGCTCTGTAAACAAATTCAGGATCCTTAAGAGCAGCAGAACCGAGAATGACTCTTGTTATACCCATATCAAGATATTCATCAATTGTTTCAAGATTTCTTATTCCTCCGCCGATCTCAACCTTAAGACCGGTTTTGGCAGCAACATCCTTATATATTTTAGAATTGACCGGTCTGCCTTCCTTTGCTCCGTCAAGATCTACCATATGGATCCATTCTGCGCCTTTCTCCTCAAAACTCTTAGCAGTTTCAAGATAATCTGATGCTACTTTTTCAACTGTATTAAAATCGCCCTTAAAAAGTCTTACGCAGTTTCCATCCTTTATATCAATTGCAGGAAGTATTATCATTTTATCAGTCCTCCGAAATTTTTTAAAATAGTAAGTCCTGTCATACCGCTCTTTTCCGGGTGAAACTGAGCACCGTAAACATATTTTCCATTATAGACCAGAGCCGGTATTCTGTCATGATATGTACAGTAAGCAGAAATACTGCTGTCATCACAGTAAGCCATGTATGAATGAACAAAGTAAACATATTCGTCATCAGAAAGACCGTCTAACAGCGGACAGTCATTGAGCTTTTCAAGCTTGTTCCATCCCATGTGCGGAATTATCATTCCGGGAGCATCAATGATATCTACTTTTCCCTTTATAAAGCCCAATCCATCACATTCTTCAAATTCATATGACTTTTCAAAAAGCATCTGCATACCAAGACAAATACCAAGAAAAGGCTTCTTTTCAGCCTGCTCCTTCAAAGTATCGATAAGTCCTGTTTCACTGAGCTTTTTCATTGCACTCGGAAAAGCACCGACACCCGGCAGGATTATTGCATCAGCCGATTCGATCTCTTTTTTGTCATTTGTGAGCTTATAATCAAGTTTAAGATAATCAAGTGCATTTTTTACACTGAAAATATTACCTGCACCGTAATCAACTATCGCAATCATCAAAGTACCCCCTTGGTTGAAAGAGTTTTACCGTCTTCAGCATATGCAACTGCTGTTTTTAAAGCATGGGCAACTGCCTTGAAAACAGCTTCACACTTATGATGATCATTTGTACCGTAAACCATATCTGTGTGCAGAGTGATACCGGCATTAAACGCAAATGCTCTGAAAAATTCTTCCGTAAGACATGCATCATAATCGCCGATCATCTGATTGGTAAATGACCCCTTAAAAACAAGAAACGGTCTGTTGCTGATATCAAGCGAACAAAAACCAAGAGATTCGTCCATTGGAATATATGAATGACCGTAACGGTTGATCCCGCTCTTATCACCAAGAGCTTCAGCAAGTGCTTTTCCAAGAACGATCCCTGTATCTTCAACAGTGTGATGTCCGTCAACATGCAGATCTCCGTTTGCCTTTATATCCATGCTTATCCCGCTGTGAACCGAAAGTGCAGTCAGCATATGATCAAAAAAGCCT
Organism: Oscillospiraceae bacterium; assembly: GCA_045643005.1. Taxonomy (GTDB): domain Bacteria; phylum Bacillota; class Clostridia; order Oscillospirales; family Ruminococcaceae; genus HUN007. The sequence goes on from JAZUJY010000259.1 coordinate 7,973, forward strand.
ATTCCTGTGCTGATTGAAGCCTTTCCTTCTCCGTCAAGAGTAACTGTTGCTTCGATCTGTGTTTCACGTGTTATTCGTTTGACAGTTCCGGTACGCATAATATATTTCCTCCGTATTATTATTTATTAAAATATTCTCTGATAAGTGATATAACTGTATTGTTTTCTTCCATGCTTCCGGCTGTTATTCTCAGATATCCGTCAAATTTTCTGACTGCTGCTGATCGTTCAAGAAGATAATCATATATACTCTTAAACTCCGGAGTTTTGATCAGAACAAAATTTGTACATGTAGTAAATACTTTTTCAAAACATCCAAATGTATTCTGGATCTCACTTATCTGTTCATACAGATATTTTGTATTTTCAATTATTGTATTTGTTCTTTCAGAAATATATTTCTTTTCTGAAAGAATATCAGATACGATCGTCTGAGCAACTGTATCGTTGTTATATGGAGATTTTGCTGCTCTGAAAGCTCTTGTGAGCTTTTTGTTTGCAACTGCAAATCCAAATCTTACAGCAGCCATTCCGATTGCTTTTGAACAGGTTTTCAAAATAATAAGATTATCATAATCATTAACAGTATCAAGAACTGACTGATCCCAGAAATCCATATATGCCTCATCAACGATCACGAGTGTATCAGAAAGAGCTTTTACTATTTTCATGATATCTTCTCTGACAAGTCCCTGTCCTGTCGGGTTGCACGGATTAGAAAAAATAAGTCCATCTGCATTGTTTTCTTTGCAGAAAGAGATAAGTCTGTCTGTATCAATTGTAAGATCATCATTTTTCTTATATGTTTTAACATTGAGCTCATAAAGATGGCCGTAAAAATCATACATTGAAAAATCGTTCGATACATTTACGATCGTATTTCCGGATTCAAAAAAGCAGCTTGAAATAATGCTTATCAATTCATCGGATCCGTTGCCTGCAGTAATATTGTCCATATCTATACCGTAAAGCTCAGAAAAGGCTTTTACAGGTTTAAGTGAAAGCGGATCCGGATATCTGTTGAAATCTATTTCAGAAATGCTGCGGCATATCTTTTTTTTCATTTCATCAGACAAATTGCAGAAGCTTTCATTTGCGTCAAGTCTGATCCTGTATTCACCCTGTATCGGTTCATACGGAACAAGATTTTTTAATTTATTGTTAAGCTGATAGCTCATATTTCATTCCTTCTCTTTCTGAATACATAATCAAATACTTTAAACTGAAAGCAGGGCTTTTACATGACCCTGCCGTAATAATTATTCAAAACGTACTTTGATGGCATTTGCGTGAGCTGTAAGACCTTCTTTTTCAGCGATAAGAACGATATCGTCCTTTGCTTCACGAAGTGCCTCCTCAGTATAGTAGATAAAGCTTGAACGTTTGGTAAAGCTCTGAACTCCGAGAGGAGAGAAAAATCTTGCTGTTCCGCTTGTAGGAAGAACATGGTTAGGACCTGCAAAATAATCTCCAAGAGGTTCTGAAGCATACTGTCCAAGGAAAACAGAACCTGCATTATCAAGCTGTCCTATGTACTCAAGAGGATTTTTCATAAGAACTTCAAGATGCTCAGGTGCTATGCTGTTTGCAAGCTCTACTGCAGTCTGAACATTTTCGCAGATAATAGCAGCTCCGTAATTTGTAAGAGAGGATTCTATAATTTCTTTTCTTGAAAGATAACTCATCTGACGAGCAAGTTCTTCTTCTGTTTTGCTTACAAGCTCTTCACTTGTTGTTACAAGGATCGCTGAAGCAAGCTTATCATGTTCAGCCTGTGACATAAGATCGGCTGCCACAAACTTCGGATCAGCAGTTTCATCAGCAAGCACAAGGATCTCACTCGGTCCTGCTATCATATCTATATCAACTGTTCCGTAAAGAAGCTTTTTAGCTGTTGCAACAAATATATTTCCCGGACCAACGATCTTGTCGACCTTTGGTATCTCATCAGTTCCATATGCAAGTGCTGCGATAGCCTGTGCACCGCCTGCGAGAAATACTCTGTCAACACCGCAAAGTGCAGCTGCAACAAGAATGTCATTATTCGGTTTTCCGTTTTTAAGCGGAGGTGTAACCATGATGATCTCTCCGACACCGGCAATTTTTGCAGGAATAGCATTCATAAGGACACTTGAAGGATAAGCTGCTGTACCGCCCGGAACATAAAGTCCGACTCTTGCAAGTCCTCTTACTCTCTGACCGAGGATAACGCCATCTTCTCTCGGATCGATGAAGCCTTCTGTTTTCTGTCTGTTATGAAAAGCTGAAATATTTTCAATGGCATCAAGAAGAGCACTTATAAACTCTTCATCAGCTTCACTAAGAGCTGTATTTATTACTTCTCTCGGAACCTCATAGTATTCAGGAAGCTTTCCGTCAAATTTTTCAGTATATTCCTTTACGGCTTTGTCACCGTTTTTACGAACATTATCGATTATTTCAGTTACTATCTCAGTTACTTTTTTGTCTGTTTCAACACTTCTGTCAGATAGTTCTTTTAAAAACTGCGCTTCAGCTGTTCCGTCTGCTTTTATTTTTCTTAACATGATATTTTACCCTCTCTGTAATTATTCGGAAATTTTCTTTTCAATTTTTTCGACCAGTGCTTCGATCTCTGACTGTCTCATTTTCATGCTGACAGTGTTTACGATAAGTCTTGCTGCAATCGGAGCAATATCTTCTTTAACTTCAAGACCGTTTTCCTTAAGCGTAGTGCCTGTTTCAACTATGTCAACTATTCCGTCTGAAAGCTCAAGAAGCGGAGCAAGCTCTACAGATCCTTCAATTTTTACAATATCAACGTCCATTCCTTTTGCTTCGAAAAATGTTCTGGCAACGTTCGGATATTTTGTAGCGATAGTCTTGATACCAAAGCCTTCGTAAAAATTGGTACCTTTCTTTGCAGCCAGAGCAAACTTACATTTTCCGAAACCAAGGTTTACGATCTCAAAAAATTTGCCCGGCATTTCCATGATCGTGTCTTTTCCGACAACACCCATATCACATACGCCTCTGTCAACATATGTGATCACATCAGCTGCTTTCGCCAGAACGACCTCAAGATTTGCATCAGGAATAGCAAGTATGAGCTTACGACCTTTTTCATGAACTGCTGTACAGTCAAATCCAAGACTTTCAAGAAGTCCTACGGTATCTTTTTCAAGTCTTCCCTTTGTAAGGGCTATTCTTAACGGTTTAGACATTTATATACATCCTTTCGGTAATTATCATAACTCAGTAACTTCGTCAGCTACTATCACGATTTTTTCAATTTTAAGCTCTTTAGCATAAGCTTTTACCCTGTCAAGGTCATCAAAAACAGCCATCTCAGCAACAAGACCTTTTTCACGCATTTTTTTTGCTTCAAGAACTGCTTTCATTTCATATCCCTTTGCAGCATATACAACAACATCGCTTGCTTTCTTTGAAGGCTTTTCATTTTTCAGCATTACCTTTGCAACCGCATCAATGTCAACTGCAAATCCTGTTGCAGGAACATCATAGCCGAATTCGGAAATAAGCTTATCATATCTTCCGCCCGCAAGAACAGGATCGCCTATGCCTTCTATATAGCCCTTCAGAATAACTCCGGTATAATAATCCGTTCTGTTTACCATACCGAGATCAACTGTTATCCTTCCCTTGCAGCCAAGCTGCTTGATTTCTATATAAAGCTCTTTCAGACCTGCAAGAACAGCATCCGTTTTTTCATCAGAAAAGATAGAAGCAGCCTTTTCAAATACTTCTTCTCCTCCAAATAACCTTGGAAGCATCTTAAGAGCTTTTGTCACTTCGCTGTTTGCATCAAGACTGTCAAGAAGATCATTAAGTGCAGGATAGTTTTTGACTTCTATAAGATCCCTTATCTCTTCCTTGATCTCGTCACTGACTTCAAGCTTATTCATAAGCTCCTTAAAAAATCCGATATCATTTATTTCCAGTGAATAATCACCGTGACTGCATTTTTCAAGTACTTCACATGACATTTCTATAACTTCTATATCAGCTGTCCTGGAGCTTGAACCTATAAGTTCGATACCTGCCTGTTCAACCTGATCCAGACGTCCTCTCATGGTAGTGCTCACATTGTAAACATACTGATCATAACATAATCTCAGCGGAAGTACGGCCTCCTTAAGTCTGGTTGCAACAACACGAGCTATCGGCATTGTGGAATCAGGTCTCAGAACAAGAAGTCTTCCCTTTCTGTCAACCAGCTTATATAATTCTTCCTGAGGAAAATGTCGCGATTTTGAATTGAATACATCAAGGAATTCAAGTCCGGGAGTAATAATCTCATTATATCCGTGTGACTTAAAAATATCAGAAACGTTCTTTTCAATGCTCTCTCTCATGACACATTCTTTAAACAAAAGATCTCTTGTGCCTTCAGGTGTGATCAAATCGTAATTTTTCATTTAAATCCTCATTTCTAAATAATTGCTCTGTGTTGTTAAAACAGGCCGTGCACTTTAGTGTGCTAACATGATAATATGATATCATATTATCAGCTAATAGTCAATACATCAACAAGCCAAAATCACCAATCAAATTAACCTCTTTATAGTAAAAACACCCAATCTTCCCAATAATTTATTATGACACGATCTGCTCCCATACAGAAAAAAGCCGTTAAAATTCCGGTTTTACTATATCCTGAAATATTTAACCATCTCAACTATATTTTTTTCATTATCTGTTCTGTACGAAAATTCATCCATGGTTCTGCCAACAAGCAGGATCCCTCTGCCCCCGGGTTCTCTGCTGCCTGTTGAATAAGCATGATATCTGTAATATTCCGCCGGATCAAACAATATCCCGCCGTATTCAAACCGCATCCGTAAAAATCCGGATTCCTGATCTATATCGGCTGAAAAAATGATCATATCCGTACTTTTTAAAAAAGCATATTTTTCTATATTGGATAAAATTTCATCTGCTGCAGTCATTACAGCACTGCATGAATAACTGTCCTGAACGAAGGACAGTGCATTTTCGAGCATCTGCTCAATATTTTTACAATCATTAACGGTTGCAGTACAATTAAAAGCACTTTTAATAAAGCACCACCTCCGAAGACATATTTAATGATTCAAAAAAATCAGTACATTTTATATTTTAGCAGAAAACAGTCCGCAGGTCAAATAATACGAAAATCAATTGTTTGAATAAATTCATTAAAATAAAATAGAAAAAGCTTCTGTTCTTTCTGTTTTATACATGTTTAGTATTATACCTCTGCCGTTTTTATCAAATTATCTGAATAAATATTGCATTTTATGCGATTCTAAGATATAATTAATATAGGGATATATCAAGCACCACATTACAATTATTATCATTGAAGGTTACCCATATATTTTTCAAATATGACATATTAAGGATTCTACGGGGGTGTTATTTTGATATACGGAAAATTTTCATATTACAGTAAATCAATTAATGCAATAACTCTTGTAATTTCGGCTGCATTTATTGCATTGATGATTTTTTCATGTGTAAACAATTATCAGCCTGAACGAGCCGGAATAATGGTCATAATCTCAATTCCTTTTCTGGCTATCCTGAACAGAATTTCAAACAATATTCCCGGAACTTATTCCGCAGGGGAACACGCTCTTAATATTGATACTTTGTTTTCACATCACACCATTTACTTTGTGGACATCAAAGATATAAGAACCGATATCATCAAATACGGTCATTACTATGAATGTTCGCTTGATATTGAAACAAAGAATAAAAGATATCATTTCAAAATGAACGTTGAAAATGATCTTTCAGACTGTTTCAAAAATCCTGAAACATATTCAAACATCGTAAAATCCATCGCATTTGTAAAAATCGGAGATTTTGTAAAAAGTAAAATCAAAGCAGCCAAAAATCAAAATACTAATTAAGGATGGTAAAAATGCTAAAATACATATTGATCGGAGCTGCACTTGCAGTTTTGATAACACTCGGAATAATTTGCAGAAAAATCGTAAAATCAAAAGGATATCCGGAAGACGACAACGCAGGATTTGCGTGGGGTTTTTTTCTTAATTTCATCGGATTGATAGTTTGCCTGAGGAAACAGCCATATGTGCCGCTTCAGCGAGTTGATACAAAGGCAAATGAAGTGGATATCGACGAGCCTCAGATGACAAGCGAGGAATTTGCAGAAAAGCTGTCATCAACAAAATCAACGGATGACGAAAGCTTCGTTGCCTCAAAGGAACATATAGATCTCATAAGTGATCTTCACAAAACTGCTGTATCCCTGGTAACTCCGAGAACATCCGAAGACAATATGATAACTGTTGAATTTGATACTGACTGGACAAAAAATATTTTTGAACTTGTTAATCAGACACAGGCTATTTACACCGTTATAGAATCCAAATGCGCACAGAATCTTGACGAAAACAATACAGAATACTACGCAAACCTCTATGACAGAGCATTGACTTTATCAAATTTATGCAGATATAAAACTGAAGAAGTTAAGATCTCTTCAAACCAGCTGACCTACTATCTTAAAGAAAACAAAACATTTAAAATACCGGAGGAAGCTGAAAAAAGTTTATTAAACGATCTGGATACTGTTGATAAACTGTTTTCATTCCTTGAAAAAAGACGTTTAAAGATCAAAAACTATGCAAACGAACTCAGAAAAAAAATCTCTGAAGAATGCGGTGAAAAAGGTGCTGAATGGAATAATCAGCATGAATGAAAGCATGAATAAATAAAAAAATATCCTCTGTTCAAAAGAACAGAGGATTTAATTTTTTATCCGACTCTTACGCCGTCAACTTTGATCATAGCCTTTCCGTCAAGAGTGATCTGCATTACAATACTGCCATCACTGTCAATGTAAAAATCATTTTCTGAAAGCTTTGAAACAATTTCATCAGCTCTTGAAATACGATTATTTATGTATTTTGTAATTTTTTCAATTTCCGTTCCGCTGACAACAGTAATTGTGTCACATTTCAGGATCTTCTCAGCTACGGCATTGATATCTGTAACTTCAGACAATGAAAGCAATTCGCCTGACGAAGTATCAAATGTCATGTACTGCTCTATATATCCGCTAACGAGCTGATTCTTCTTTACTATTGAAAGTAAAGAGATGTCTGAATATTTAGCTTCACAGGATAATTTATAACCAGGTCCTTCTTCGCCCTCTGCTAAATTATCAATTCTGCTCTGATCATCAGCTTTAATGGCATTATTAATTTTATCCTGCACTGCTCCGTCAAGACCGGAAACCTGAATAACCGAAATACCATCATATAAATCAACCGATGACGTTGAATAATTGGCTGTTCCTACTGCTCTTTCCGTTACGACATTTTCTTCAGCCTGTTTTGTTTCATCAGGTCCGTTGTCATCCTTGTTCTTCTTTTTAAGAGTACATCCCGTCATGGAAACAACAAACAAAAAGGTCAGCAGAACTGCTGTAAATTTGCGAAATTTCATTTTCCCACCTCAAAAAAGTATTATTAATAAATTTATACTTTAGAATACAATAATACCAACTTCTATATATATAATATCAAAAAAGTCATGAAAAGTCAATAAATATTGTAAATAATCATTCTATTATTATTTCTTTTTGTTTTAATAATGTCCGAATGCTAATTTAATCGGGAAAAAGATTTTTCAGACAACATAAAATAAAATACAGAAAAAATGCATAAGACTTCCTGCAAGGACAAACATATGAAATACAGAATGCATATATATATATTTCTTTCCGAGTCCATACAATACAGCTCCGAGTGTATAGCACA
>JAZUJY010000260.1:0-7463 GCA_045643005.1 Oscillospiraceae bacterium
GTCGTGCCCAAACAGCTGCAAGAACTTGCAGCTGTTATTCAATAGCAATAGCCACCTCAATTGAGGTGGCTATTACAATTTTAAGCGAAAGAACGTGAATCAGTTCTATATAACTGGCTGGCTGACCCGTGAGTAGTAACGTCACTTATTATCGTCTACCCCATTCTTATTTCATCTATATAACGACGAAGAGGATATCCCCCGCCTCTACAGCAATGTCAAAACCGTCCCAAATATCAGAAACAGCGGCAGTGACAGAAGTACAGGCAAAATGGTAAAATGTGCTGAATAAAATTCAGAATCTGACCAGACGTTATTGCATAGAACTGAAGCTGCAACTGACTTTTTCTTTTGCCTGATATTGCGGAAAATATATTTTTAAATCCGGTATCCTGCTACAGTATAAGCTGAAAATTATATATTTTAACAATTTATAAAATTTATGATCCATGAATTTTTTCTGAATATTATAAAGTATAATAGATATAAATAAGTTTACTAAATCATACTGCACAGGAGGAGATAGAATGAAATTCAGTAAAATTACTTCTTTTCTTACCGCATTGGCAATATTGTTTTCAGCATCAGCATATACAGTAAAACCGGCATCTGCGATCGGTTCAGGATTTGAACTTGGAAATTATTTTACAGTTATCGATAATGAGATAAACTTTAACAACAGTGTTAAAGGAATGATCGACAATCAGTGCATCTACTGCAGCAAAATCAATGAAAATGACGATATTTTAATGTCTCTTCAGGGCAATCATCGTTTTAACTGCGAGTGGGACTGCAGCAATTACTGCGGTTTTGAAAATGGAAATTTATTCGGATACAGCTACAACGGCCGATTTGGAGTCGCTCTCTCCGGTTTGAATGACATTTCAGCAGATTACAGCATAAATCTGTATCCTGATGACAATTTATCATGGTTCAGCTATATCACATATACAGACCGTTATACAATGATCGAGATAATCGAAGGCTGGAGCGGAGATATTATTTCAGAATACGGTAATGCTGAAAGAATTGGAAGCTACAACGTTTCAGAAGATCAGGCATATGACGTATATGAAGAAAAAGTTGCGGGCATATCAATATATACCATCATCAGCCGGACAAATCATTACACCGAAGGAAAGACCTGTGAAAACACCGTAAATATAAGCCAGCATATCAGAAATCTTGAGAATCTTAATATTGTTCGTTCTGATATAGTATGTACATATTTTTCGGTAAATGCAAAAGAAGGTTCCGGTCGTGCAGAGATTTTAAACAACAGCTTCAGTACTAAAAATGATAATAATATGTATGGTTATGAGCCGCGTGTCATTGCAAATGTTAATAGCGAGAAAAAGAAAGACTATTACGAAGAGCAGAAGCGCGGAGACTATCTGTACAAATATTTATACAAAAATACTCATTATTCAAATATGATATCAATGATATACGGCAAAAACAATTCCTTTGATTATACATGGGATACAGATTCCTTCAGTCTTGTTTCCGGTGGTATTGATACACACAGACAGCTGAATTTTGAAAATTATGACGAACTGTCTGTAGATTTCGAAGCAGAATACAGACCTCAGTCAGGTTCTTCATTGTACGGAATAGAATGCCTGCTGAATGATTTTGAAACAGGAACTCCTTATTCCATAAAAATAGTTGAAGATATGGAAAATTATACTGATAAAAACTACAACGGTGAGATTCTGAGTGCAGACGGTACTGACTATGAACTGCATAATGAAAAATATTTTGTTGAAGATGCTATGTATAATTCCTATATTCTCATCCCGTGTGACCTTACAGACAGTAAGGATGAAAAAGCTGAAGGAACAACAGCTGTGACAGAACAGACTGTCAATGAACCTGAAGTAACTGATGTTCCCGATAAAAATGTTCCGGACGTATCTGAAACAGACACTTTCTCAGAAGAGGCTCTGACAACCGCTGAAGCCGTTACCTCTGACGAACAGGAAGCCCAAACAACTGAAGCATTCAATGATGACATCTTCAATTTTGAAACTGTCAGCCAGAACCCTGATAACTGTACAGTCAGAACCAAATCAGACAAAAAAGATATTCTTAACATACTCAGAGCAATGAAAGAATATCTTGCCAAAAAGAACAACAACGCTTCAACTGATCTTCGTTTAATGTCTCTGGATCTTTTCGTTGAAAGCGGTGATCCTTCTGCGAAAGAATCAGAAAGCATCGGAAGCATCCATGTATCCAAAAATGATGTCGTGATCGACAGAAGCAGCTACTATGACATCAATAACGATGAAACTTTAAACATAGCTGATCTTATTCTTTTAAAAAGCATTACATCAGGAGATACTGAGGCAGAAGGTAAAAATATAAAGTTTACTGAACATTCCCGTTCTGAAAAGCAATGGGATATAGAGGAACTTGAGAATTATCTGTTCGGAATGAAATTTATATGATATCCTGAAATAACACAAACATATAAATATAAATAAGGTCCCTGTCACCTCAGTTTTGAGATGGCAGGGACTTTTTGGTTTATTCACTGTTCAAAGCTCTGTGTTGCTAAAAGCAGAACTTTGAAAAAACAACTGAAATTAAAAAAATTCAAAGCTCTGCTTTTAACAAGCAGAGGCGATTCGTAGAATCGGTTCCCGCTCAGTCGGAGATTGTACTCCGACTGTTTGGTCAGATAGAACCCGCCGCCTGCAGAGGCGGGGGATATCCTCTGTGTTGTTATAATATGTCTTAATTAATTTGTGGCACTTTCTAACAGAGTGAATGATCTGTTATCCAAATCAAGTTCACACATTACACCATACGGAATAATCGCTATTGGTTTTGCATGACCAATATTAACATTATAAAGAATCGGCAGGTCAGGACGTCCGGCTTCAACTCCGATAATTCTCTTATATACTTCTTTGTAGGATTCATATTTTGTTCTTCGAGCCGGCTTTCCGACAACAATGCCGTTAATAACATCAATAATTCCCTGAGCAACAAGGTTTCTTAATATCCATGCTAACTGTATTTCTTTGATATCCTCTTCACTGGTTTCAATGAACAGGATCTTTCCTCTCCACTCATCTGCAGACGGCCATATACAAGTGCCGATAACAAAAGGAAATACATCTGCACAGCCGCCTAAAAGTTTTCCCTGAACTTTCCCTGAACCTTGAATGACCTCCAGCCCATGTTCATCTTCGTGATACTGCCGGATCACATTAAGATTCTCCTCTTTCCACCAGATCATCTCATCGTCATCATCATAATAGTACGGAGCTTTATATATTGACAGATTCGGCTCAGGTTCAAATAAAGTCTTACGCATCATCTCAGACTCATAATCATCCATCTTTCCGTACTCAGCAATATTAGTCATAACGGAAAGTCCATAATATGACACAACTCCCGCTTTATACATCATCAAGTGATTAACAGTAGTATCTGAGTATCCGGTAAATATTTTCGGATTATTTCTAATAACATCAAAATCGATAAACGGCAGCAATCGTATTGTATCATCTCCGCCAATGGCATTAAAAACAGCCTTTATAGACGGATCTTTGAACGCGTCCATAAAATCTTTTGCCCTTGCCTCAGGATGCATATCAAGATATTCACTGCCCTTCAACGCATTTGGCATGGCAACGACCTCTAAACCATAATCATTTTCAAGTCTTTCCTTAGCCAGATGATATTTATGAACCGCCCACGGCTCACCTAATGTACCTGCTGAAAGACTTACTATTGCAACCTTATCTCCTTTTTTTAATCTGTCCGGCTTTATCATATTATATCTTTTCATTTTATATTCCCTTTCGGTGATTTTATTCAAAGCTCTGTGTTGTTATATCATACCCTTATATCAACATTTTTAAGCCGTTTTTTATTTTTTAGCTTTGGCTTTCGAACGTTGGTTGTAGTTGTAAATATTTCTTGCATTATTCACAACCTCTGCAGAAAACTTAATGTCCTTTGTCTTTATAACTCCTTCAAACTGTTTCTATTTCCGGAGTCTTTATCCCCTAGTTATACAAAGTCAGATACATCTATTTCCACACCAGTAAATATAGAGATATCTTCAAAAGCGTCCTCAGCGCGACTTTTTTCTTTTGATGAAGTGAATCTATGCTTTCTTAATAATGAAATTAATGTATCTACATCTAGTTGCTTAAATCTCCTTGCAATAAACGATAATCCAAGAAGTGCGTTGCCTCTTATTTCTTCATTTTCATTATCCAGCAGAAAAAAACAAAGGTCTTGCGCAAATAAATAATTTGGATGATACTCTGCTACAGAAATTGCAAGTTGTTTTAACTCGTCGTTGTTTCCGTGATAAAGTTTATCCAATATTTCATCATCGGAATACTCACTCAACTGTATATTTTTCATAACATTTTACCTCTATTATTTGTTAACCCGTTCTTAATCAATGCGCTTTTCATACTTGGTGTCAAATCGTTCCAGCTTCGAATATGACCATGGAATACGCCTGGGGTAGTTTCATCAAAAACTACAAAATGATCACCTTCTACTGACACTCTACGCGTTGTAGTAGGTTTAATCGGTACAGACTTGTCTAATGAAGCCTGTCCATCCACTTACGCAGCACTTTTCACATCGTTACCTTTATTATGATATGATGCTTTTTCATATTCGCTTGGAGATTTGGGTTAATTCGCATTATGCACAAGCACAGGGCGGCTGCCAACAAAGTAAGTGTGGCATTCATCCACCTTGAAATTATTGCTATATTGCTATCTTGCTTCATACTGAACATCACTGATGCTTTCTGTTTCTTTTTCATGTTCAGCTCCAAAAATCATTTTCGAATAACTGTTGCTTACTGTAAACAGCATTGCAAATACAAAAGCTGAAACACGTTTTATCTTTTTCATTTTTTTATTCTCCTTCTTCTGATTAGCAAACATATTGCAATTACCACCACAGTTGCAGTCAGTAATGCTATGTATAAAACTACATTCTTTTTTTTTCTTTTCTGTCTGTTTTTCAAATTTTTTTCTGATGTTACTTCTGATGTGAACGTACTGACACTGTCATCATACTCAGTTGTTACACCTGTTACATGTTCAGATGCAGCAGTTGCTGTACCGGACACAGTGGGCACTTTGGTTTCATTAACAGAAATGCCTGCAGTTGATGATACAGACACAGATTCAGACTGAGTCCCGGACTCTTCTTTTTTTCCGAGCCTTCTTTTATATCCGAATCTTCTTTTTTTACTTGATTTACAGCCTGTTCATTTTCAGAGCTTTGATTTTTATTTTCAGCTACGTTCTCCTGATGTGATTCGCCGGCAGGAACATCCGGTTTTTGTTCCGGTTCAGGGGAAGGTTCGATATACGTGCCCTGATAAAACGGTCTTTCTTCAACGATACGCACTCCACCGTTTACAAAAGACATGTTTTCAGCTCCAAAAAATTCACCGTCTTTTGAAAAATAAATATCATCTTCGGCCATTACACATTCCGTCTTGAATTTTATTTCATAAAAGTCACCCACTTTACTGTCCTTAGGGACTCTTACCCAGATGTACCCTATCTCACCATTATAATCACAATAATATTCGGGAAATGGGTTTGTCGCCCAGGTTATGTTGGGATATTCAGAATGATAATAGTTTAATATACCATTTTCCATATAATCGTATTTTCCCTCAACACTAGGGTTAATTGCAATCCGCTCATCATCTTCAAGAAGAAATGATATTTCATTAAATCCGGGATTATTTGTAAAATACAATGGTACATTTATCTTATTGTTTTCCTTCAGCCAGTTTATCGGATACTCCACAACATCCGCCTTAATTTCAAAATTATACACAGCTTCACTATTTACAGTATCCGGACTTGCCATCACAGAATGAGTAAATAATAATACTGACATAAGTACTGCTATTATATGTTTTTTCATTTTATATACTCCCGCCGGTTAATATACTCAGTTAATACTAATTACTTCTGATGTATTAAGAACAGAAATACACTCCTCAACTGACTGATTGTCCTTCAGCTTTCCAGTACATATGCACTTTATCATATCTTTTTCCGTTTTAAAGCAAAGATAACATCCTTCATACTTCTCTGAATCAGACAACATACATATGGTTTTTTCATTATTCTGATCATAACTTATCCATGCCGACCCGCAGGATAATCCGGAAAAAGGAACACTTTTTTCAAAAAAGCTGTTAATCTGTTCATCTTTTACTGAAGATAAAGCTTTTTCAGACAACAGTTCCTTAAAATTTTTCATGTATGACTCAACATTACTGTCTTCATGTCCGATACGCTTAAGATCATACTTATGAATACATGTGAGAAGCTTTTGGGTCACTTTTATCTCATCGTATGAATCAGATGAAAAAAGTCCTGCCAGATTCAGGTCTTCCCCTCCCTGATCTGTACCCTCATCCTTCCAGGTTTCAAATCTCATGCTGTAAACACCTGTCAGATCCGGATCCTTTTCATTTTTTGTATATTCATTCCATGTAAGTTTATAATAATTCTCGGTAGTTTTAAAAACACAAACCTTTGAATAGTATTTGTATGCTTTTTCTCCGGCATGTTCCTGCTTTCCAAAATTACTATGTGTTATTTTTTCAAAAGAACCTTTATAGATATCAAACATTTTTTCAATTTCAGAATCAAGATCACGGCTTCTTTCAACTGCACGTTTTGAAAAAACATTTTTTACAGCCTCTGCATCTTTGTTTTTCAAAGCATCAATTATTATGTTTTCAACGTTTGACTGACTTTCTGATATGCTGTTTTCAGCAGAACTGCCGCTCAAGCCTGTTTTGCCTTCTGAACCGGAACATGACACTGCCGAAAACATCACTGTCATGATCATCAATATTGATACTGTTTTTTTTATTTTCATTTTCTATGTTATCCTTCCCAGTCAAGTGTTACTGTATATGAATCATACTGTCCATTCTCATTTCTCTCAGGAACAATAAAATTGTTGCTGTTGCCATTCAAAGCTCTGCTTTTAACACGCAGAGGCGATTCGCAGAATCGGTTCCCGCTCAGTCGGAGATTGTACTCCGACTGTTTGGTCAGATAGAACCCGCCGCCTGCAGAGGCGGGGGATATCCTCTGTGTTGTTATAAAGCAAATCATCATTATAGTACAGTTCAAGTGACTAAAGATCATATTGAATATTTAGCAAGTATTTCTCACGATAAAGAACTTATCATTTTTGATCGTAGTTACCCTTCTGCAAAACTGATTGATACAATTGAAAAAAATCAGTTTAAATATCTTATGCGATGCAACACAACATTTATTGAAGGCATTAAAAAATTAGCTTCATCCAATGACTGTATAGTTGATTACACGTTCAAAAAAGCCAAAATCAGACACAAAATACGTTTTATAAAGCTTACTCTTGAGTCAGGTAATGAAGAATATCTCGTAACCAATATATACGATCAATCT
>JAZUJY010000261.1:0-44326 GCA_045643005.1 Oscillospiraceae bacterium
GCGGTTATGACAGTGAAGGTCTTGGCAACAAAGGTAAGGTTTGCTCTGTTACTGTTGAATGCCAGCATGTTTGTGACTGGGTAAACTGGTCTGGATGGGGCGCTTGGTGCAACTGATAAGCTGCTTTGAATAATTGCTTTAGTTTTTTATCATATTTATTTTTAATTGAATTTCGGAGGTTATTTATCATGGATAAAAAAAATACAGATACAAATAAAAAATTAGGTGCTGTTAATGAAGAAGAACTTTTTGAATTAACCAATGAAGCACAAGGTCCTGTAGGTGCCGGAGCTTTAGATAGAACTCAATTTTTAACTCCAACTGTTCAGCTTTGCATGCCGGTTTTCCCTACGACACTCATTTCATGTTCATTACTTATAGCAAAATAATCAGACTCAGTATATTTAAAATAATCTTTTAGATCTGCATTTTACTAAAGTATATACAAATAATTAATACGTTAATAATAAGAAAATAAGAAATTAGATACTGTTAATAGAGAAAAACTGAAATAGCTGCTTAGATGCTCTGATATAGAATTGCAGAGATCAATGATCACTGACCAAACAGTCAGAATTTATACTACGGCTATCAGGTCAGAACAAAAAAATCTGTCACTATTGGCAGATCATAATGCAGCCAATGACATAACGGTTTCAGATTAAGTTATTGAAGCTGCAGATAATATAATATTCATTACATAACAAATGTCTGCACTAACAATAACACTCATATTACAGGTATATGTTTTTCAGGAGGCATTACTATGAAAAAGAAAAATATAATTGAACATCAAGAAGAAGAAATGGAAGAAATACTTGATCTGGATTTTGATATTGCCGGAGCTGCTTTAACAAGCGGAATAGTAGACACCAATACTTACTATCATTCCATTTTGCAATCATCGATGTACACATCAATTTCAAATTCTGAAAAAACAACTTGGATATAATTTAATCAATACTGACAAAAAAGCTCTCGAAAGAGAGCTTTTTTGTTATCTGAATAATAATAATCCGTTTCTGTTCTCTTTACTCCAAAAAAGCACCCTTTTACTCCAAAAATATAGTTGACTAATGATCGGTGAGGTATAATGTAATCAATAACAAACAAGTTACTAAACTTCTAAAAAATATTTATTTATATTCAAAAAATGAAAGGATGTTTTATAATGAAAAAGAATTTTGGAGTAATATTATTTAATTTATTTTATGTTATCAGCATGATACCGCTTGTTTTCTTCTCAGGAAAAGAAATATTCAGAGTAAAGAGTGTTGATTCTCCGATGAACTGGATGCCTTTAGCTGCATGTATCGCACTAACTTGTGTTTTCTCTTTGATCAATACAAAGAAAAAGAAGAAAACAAATTAATCATTATCCGATCTGCTGACCGGATATAAATCAAGACATATCTAATTTTCTTATTAAATATCAGCAAAAAAGGACATCTTATATGAGATGTCCTTTTTTGTAAAAAAAATACGGTTGTACAAAATGTGTACAGCCGTTTATTATAACTCAAAAAATCAAATATAAATTATTTACATTCACTTAAACATTAGAACGTTTTACATAATCGAGAAAAGCTTTTTTAAAGCCTGCTGCTTTAACTTTGCTGATTGCAGCCTTTTCATTATTGTCAAACATAATATCTGTATTTGTATGCGAAGCAACATGTTTGAAATTAACTATATAAGAACGATGACATCTGAAAAAATAATCTTCCGGAAGAAGTGTTTCCAGATCAGAAAGAGTTTTCTTATACAACAAGCTGTCTTTAACAGTTCTTATATAACAATACTTATCCGATGCCTCAGCATAAATGATATCATCCATAGATATTTTTTTTGTTATCTCATCAATTTTAAGAATAAGAAATTCTTCATTATCGATACTCTTACGATAATCATCCAAAGCCGATTTCATTTTCTCATAATCAAGAGGTTTAACAAGGAACCTGAACGTATGTACCTGAAAAGTATCAAATACTATCTGAGGATAACTGGTAAGGAATATGATCTCCGTTTTATCATTTTTACTCCTTAATCTCTTTGCTGTCTCCAAGCCGTCAATTGACTCCATCTGATAATCAAGAAAAATAATATCAAATTCATTTTTATTTGCTATCAAATCGTGTCCGTTCGAAAATTCTGTGTAAAACACATCAACCTTTCGTTCACTCGAATACTTATCAAGCGCTTCTTTTACTTGATTTCTAAAAAATTTTTCATCATCGCATATTGCAATTCTCATACCCTTCAAAGACTTTTCTATCAGTCTTTCTCCTTTCTCTTTAATAAATTAATTATATCACAATGAAACAAAAAAATCTATATATATAAATAAAAAATTATTAAATTGTAAAAAAATCAATCAAATTATTTCATTTTTCCGTTTACTCTTATTTTCTTCCCATTTACTCAAAAAATAATGATATATTTCTAAAAAAAATGTATATTATAATTACAATTTAGGTAACGCAAAGGAGCAAAATAAAATGATAGAATTGATAATTAGTTTATTTGGTTAATTATAATGATTAATAGAATCGCCGATCAAGCATTCGAAAACACAAACGAAAAAAATGTTTAGGTGGAGAATAACCTCTGTATTGTTATAGAAAACTGTTAAAAACAGTCTGTAAACTAATAAAAGGATATTTTCAACCTATATAAGTCAGAAATATCCTCTTATCTTATATTATACGCTTAACAGCAAATCAATCTTTAAACAGAACATTTTATTCGAATTATCGATTTCTGTATGTCCATCATATTTATTCACAGTATTTTTTATATTTAATACTCCGAATCCATGATGTTCTTTATCACTTTTTGAAGTTTGGATCTTTCCATTTGAATCTATATTGATATCTTCAAAAAAAGGATTCGTAATAGTTAAAAAATAATATCCTTTCTTAATATTTGATTCAATTGAAATCGTCTTTATAGAATTTGAACTATCCTTTTTACAGGCTTCTATAGCATTATCAATTGCATTGGCAAAGATAGTACATAAATCAATATTTTTAATTCCGGACTCAGGAATTAATCCGTTAAATTCTATATTGATATTTGAAGATGATGCATTATCACTTTTATCTGTCAATAATGCATTGATCATATTATTTCCGGTATCAAAATATTTTTGTTTATTATCTGCCGTTTTACTTAATTCATTCAGATAATCAACAGCATCTGAAATATTATTATCAGCTATCAGATTTCTAAGACATAATATATGATTTTTATAATCATGTCTGAAACTTCTGAATTCATTATATATATTATTTATTTTTTCATAATATTCAACCTGATTATTCAACTGCTTTTCCAATAATATAGACGTATCTTCATAATTTTTAGATGATATAGATATTTTAACAATTAAGAATATTATCATAATTACAGAAAAAATAGAACCTGTAGCAAAAATTATTTTACTGCTGTTTGTAGCTGATGCTGAATAAATAAATAATAAATAATAAAAAACAAAAATCAGTAAAAAAATCAACGAAGATTTTTTTATAGAAGATACGATTTTTTGAATATCTTCCTCTTTATTCTTTTTATGAATATATAAGTTTATCAATCCTATAACAACAAATTGTACAACTGCTTCGGAAATCTTGCACTCTATAGTGTCTCTGATAAAAGGGAAAAAATAAAATGCAACAACTTCAAAAAAAGAATCTACTATACAAAACGCCAGTGATGTAAGAATAATCTTTTTGTTAGCTTTTTTTAAAATAATCGAATAAATAAAAGGTCTGCTGAATAATAAAATAATAATTATAATACACTTTATAAGATTCGAAACATTATGAATTTGAAAATAATCTAATATATACGTAAGATTTGAAATAATACCAAAACATAAGAACAAAACAAATGTAACTAAAATATTAGCATTCCTTTTAAAACCATGAATAATATCCATCAAATCTATCATTAAAAACTCAAGAACAGCATAAACTAATACTGATATAGTAATAAGAACCATATACATATCCTCTTTATTATAATATATATAATAATGACCGAAAACAAATGCTTTCGGTCATTAAAATCTGTATTAAATAATAATAATTAAATTTGAACAGAATAGTTAGGAGCTTCCTTGGTGATATAAATATCATGCGGATGGCTTTCCTTAAGACCGGCACCTGTAATTTTAACAAAACTTGCTCTTTCATGAAGCTCAGGAATTGTTTCACATCCACAGTAACCCATACCTGAACGAATACCGCCAACAAGCTGATAAACTGTATCGCAAAGTGGTCCCTTGTAAGGAACACGTCCTTCAACGCCTTCAGGAACAAGCTTCTTTGTATCTTTTCCATCCTGGAAGTATCTGTCCTTGGAACCGCATTCCATAGCACCAAGACTTCCCATTCCACGATAAACCTTAAATGATCTGCCCTGGAATATTTCTGTTGCACCCGGAGCTTCTTCACAGCCTGCGAGAAGGGAACCGAGCATAACAACGTTTGCACCGGCTGCAAGAGCCTTTACTATATCACCTGAATACTTGATACCGCCGTCAGCGATAACAGGAATTCCTGCTTTCTGAGCTACTTCTGCAACGTCATAGATTGCTGTGATCTGTGGAACACCGATACCTGCAACTACACGTGTAGTACAGATCGAACCAGGACCTATACCAACCTTAAGTGCATCTGCACCGGCTGCAATAAGTTCTTCAGCAGCAGCAGCTGTTGCAATATTTCCTGCAATTACAGGAGTATTTGGATACTGAGCTTTTACTTTCTTGAGACAGTTGATGATATTTGCACTGTGACCATGTGCTGAGTCAAGAACAAGAACATCGACCTGGGCATCTATAAGCGCACCTGCTCTGTCAAGAACATCGTTTGTTACACCGATAGCTGCACCGCAGAGAAGACGATCTCTGCTGTCTCTTGCTGAGTTAGGGAACTCAACAGCTTTTTCAATATCCTTGATCGTAATAAGACCTTTAAGATATCCTTCATCATCAACGAGAGGGAGTTTCTCAATTTTATGCTTACGAAGTATATCCTGTGCCTCTGCAAGTGTTGTTCCTACAGAACCTGTAACAAGATTATTTTTAGTCATTACATCGCCGATCTTTGAATTAAGATCTACCATGAATCTCATATCACGGTTTGTGATGATACCAACAAGTTTGCCCTTGCTGTCAACTATCGGAACACCTGAGATCTTGTATTTTCCCATGAGCTCTTCAGCATCACGAACGATATGATTTTCAGTGAGTGAAAAAGGATTTACAATAACGCCGTTTTCTGAACGTTTAACCTTATCAACTTCATCGACCTGTTTTTCAATCGGCATATTTTTATGAATGATTCCTATACCACCTTCTCTTGCCATAGCGATTGCCATTCTTGATTCAGTAACGGTATCCATGGCTGAAGCCATAATAGGTGTATTAAGTTTGATCGTTTTTGTAAGATTTGAACCGAGTTTAATCATATTCGGTGTTACATCAGATTTAGCAGGAATGAGAAGTACATCATCAAATGTCAACCCCTCTTTTACAAACTTATGACTGAAATCACTAAGCATAAAAACACTCTCCCTTGAAAAATTATATTTCTATTAGAATACTATTTTTTACGTATTTTGTCAAGCAAAATAATTAAATTTAGATTATTGAATAAATACCCTGTTTATTTAAAGAGAAATTCTGTTTCAAAACACTTTTTTTCTTCACACATCCCTGATACAACAGCCCTTTTTCCACCATAAGAAATATAAATGTTGATAACATCTCCAAGTTTAGCTTCATTAATAAAATTTATCCTGAAATTATCTACATCACTTGAATATTCGTTAATTCCGAGAAAATCGACAGCAATATCGGAATATACCGCATTATAAACGTGACCGTTTGCATCAATATCAGAAATTTTGATTTCACGGCTTCCTATGAGTTTCAGATCATCACATTTTATTTTTTCCGGATCAAGTGCTGAATTATCTTTTTCAAGAGTTTCCATTTTCCCGAAATCAACAGACGAAGGTCTGATGATCTTCCTTTTTTCAGGTTCTACAAGGATCCATCTGCTTTTTCCCTGAATAAGAGGATTTCCTTCCTCATCATCGATCTCAAAGCATCTGAGATACTCAGCACCCTTTGTACCTTCTACCCATGTGCTGACGCTGATATTCTGCTGATCACACGGATACGAAAAGATATGAAAGCTTACTTTTGAAACAAGAAAAACCATTCCTTTATCCCAAAGATACTGATGTGAATAACCTTTACATGTAAAATCAAAACCTGCGATCTCTGCAGCATACTTCAGTATCTGAGACAATCTCAGTCTTTTTTTGTAATCACACTCATAAAAAGCTACTTTTTTAGAAACTGTCGTTTCCGGAGAATTACTTTGCATTTGGAATCAGCTTGTCCTTCTTCATATACGGAACAAGTACCTCAGGAATATTTACAGATCCGTCAGCGTTAAGGTTGTTTTCAAGGAATGCAATAAGCATTCTCGGAGGAGCAACAACTGTATTATTGAGTGTATGAGCAAAATATTTTTCCTTCTTGTCATTGCTTACACGGATACCGAGTCTTCTTGCCTGAGCATCGCCGAGGTTTGAACAGCTTCCGACTTCAAAATATTTTTTCTGTCTTGGTGACCATGCTTCAACGTCAATTGATTTTACCTTAAGGTCAGCAAGATCTCCTGAACAGCATTCAAGAGTACGAACCGGAATATCCATTGATCTGAAAAGATCTACAGTGTTCTGCCAGAGCTTGTCAAACCACATTTTGCTGTCTTCAGGCTTGCAGACAACTATCATTTCCTGTTTTTCAAACTGATGGATTCGGTATACGCCTCTTTCTTCGATACCGTGAGCACCCTTTTCTTTTCTGAAGCATGGTGAATAGCTTGTAAGTGTATAAGGGAGCTTTTCCTCAGGATTTATGGTATCGATAAATTTACCGATCATTGAATGTTCACTTGTTCCGATAAGATAAAGGTCTTCACCTTCTATCTTATACATCATTGCATCCATTTCATCAAAACTCATAACGCCGGTAACAACGTTGCTTCTGATCATGAAAGGAGGAATGCAGTATGTAAATCCTCTGTCGATCATAAAGTCTCTTGCATATGAAATAATTGAAGAATGAAGTCTTGCAATATCTCCCATAAGATAGTAAAATCCGTTTCCGGCAACCTTTCCGGCACTTTCAAGATCAATACCGTTAAATTTGTCCATGATATCTGTATGATAAGGAACTTCAAAGTCAGGAACAACAGGATCACCATATTTCTGGATCTCGACATTCTTACTGTCATCTTCACCGATCGGTACTGAAGGATCAATGATATTCGGAATAACCATCATTCTCTTCCTGATTTCTTCATCAACTTCATTCAATGAAGCTGAAAGCTCTTTTTCACGTGTATTATCAGCAACCTGCTTCTTAACTTCTTCGGCTTCTTCTTTTTTGCCCTGTCCCATTAACATGCCGATCTGTTTTGAAAGCTTGTTCTTGTCAGCTTTGAGAGCTTCTACTTCTTTTATGATCTCACGTCTTTTTTTATCAAGTTCAATTACTTCATCTACAAGAGGAAGTTTTTTGTCCTGAAATTTGTTTTTAATATTCTGCTTAACTACATCAGGATTTTCTCTTAAAAATTTAATATCCAGCATAATATAAATTTCTCTCTTTCATATTTATTTAATAAGCTTCTCGGCAATGGAATTCAGATCATCCTTGTCATAAAATTCAAGAACAATAGTTCCTTTGCTTCCGCTTTTGTTTACAACTTTAACTTTTCTTCCAAGACGTTCCTTAAGACTAAGTTCCATCTCTTTAAAATAACTGTCGTTTTTCTTTTCATTCTTTTTCTTATTCTTTTTTTCAGCTTTAAGAGAAGCTGCCAGGGTTTCCAGGGCTCTGACAGTCAATTCGCCTCCGGCTACTCTTTCAGCAAGTGCATCTCTTGTCTCTTCATCCTCAACAGATAAAAGAATCTTTGCATGCCCGACAGTTATCAGACCATTTCTTATCTGATCAATTATTTTTTCAGGAAGACCGAGCATTCTGAGTGAATTTGCAACAGCCGGTCTTGATTTTCCGACAACTCTTGCAATATCCTCCTGAGTCATATTAAATTTATCCTGAAGTTCCTTCATGCTTATTGCTTCTTCAATCGGATTGAGATCTTCACGCTGAAGATTTTCAACCAGAGCCAGCTGAAGTGTTTCAAGATCGGAAAGTTCTTTTATTATTACCGGAACTTCAGTAAGACCGAGCAGTCTTGCAGCACGCCATCTTCTTTCTCCGGCAACTATCTGATACGAACCGTTATATGGTCTTACTACCAGTGGCTGAATAATACCGTGTTCTTTCAAAGATTCAGCAAGTGAAGCTATAGCATCCTCATCAAAATCTTTTCTTGGCTGAGCTCTGTTAGGTTCAATTTCTGACAGTCTGAGTGTTTTTTTTACCTGAATATCCGATGAATTATCCGAAAATAAAGCATCAAGTCCCATACCAAGACTTCCTGTTTTCATAGCCACCAGCTCCTTAATAACGGATTATTTTTTCTTTGCCTTCTTTTTCAGTCCAAGACTGAGCTTTTTCTTCTTCTCGACATATTTTTCGCCGAGTATTTCCATTCCGAGTTTTTTATAGCTTTCCGCGCCTTTTGAATTTTTATCATAATACATGACCGGCATTCCGTGACTTGGTGCCTCTGATAATCTTACATTTCTCGGGATCGTTGTTTCAAATACTTTATCCGGGAAATATTTTTTTACTTCATTTACAACCATGTTCATAACATTTAATCTTGGATCAAACATCGTAAACAGAATACCTTCTATTTCAAGTGAACTGTTTCCCGAAGCTTTTACATGCTTGATCGTCTCAACAAGCTGTGAAAGTCCTTCAAGTGAGAAAAATTCGCATTGAAGAGGAATAAGAACACTGTCTGCAGCCGTCAGTCCGTTAAGAGTAATAAGGCTTAAGGAAGGGGGACAGTCTATAAAAATATAATCATAGTCGTCTTTTATCTGAAGAGTCTGCATTTTCAGTCTCTGAAGCCTGTTTTCAAGGTCGATTATCTCAATTTCAGCGCCTGCAAGTGCCGATACAGACGGTACTATATCGATATTTTCAAATTCAGTATGGACAACAGCTTCTTTTATACCGATTCTTCCGATAAAAAGGTCATAAGAGGAATATGCAACTTCTTTTTTCTTGATTCCAAGTCCGCTTGTCGCATTTCCCTGTGCATCTATGTCAATGCACAATACTTTTTTCTTTTTTGAACCGAGAAAAGCTGCTAAATTAATAACGGTCGTAGATTTTCCGACGCCGCCCTTCTGATTTGCAACTGCTATTACCTTTCCCATAAATTTCTCTCCTTTCGGACAACAATGACTATTATTAATTATAGCATATATTTTTTTGAGTGTAAAGGTTTTTAAAGACAATGAAATAAAAAAAGCAGAGTGTAAAAAAACGCTCTGCTTTTCGTATTTACGTTGTTTATTTAAATGTTTTCAAAAATTTATTAATACTATATAAAAAATGTTCCACGTGGAACATTTTTTACAGCGGTTTTGATTTTATTTTACATGAAGGACGAGGGTATTTGTCAGCTGTTCTGGATATTTTTTCCACAAGTATTATTCTTCTCTTTTCTTCAAAAAGATCATAGCCTGCATCATCAAGTATCTCACCGCCAAGAAGCTTAAGTGCATTTAACGCAAGTGAGATATCTTCATTTGGTCCTTTCATTGCACAGAAACAACCACCTTTTTTTACAAAAGGAAGACAGTATTCACTTAAGACCGGCATTGCTGAAACAGCTCTTGCCACTGCATAGTCATAGGATTCTCGATATCCTTCTTTTCTGGCAAGAAGTTCAGCTCTTTCATGGATGCACTCTGCTTTTACATCTATTTTTTCACAGAGTTCAGACAAAAAGGAAATTCTTTTGTTGTTGCCGTCAAGAAGAGTGATCTCTATTTCGGGACAGTATATTTTTACCGGAAGGAGAGGGAAGCCTGCTCCTGTTCCGACATCTATAAATTTCATTCCTTCTTTTATAGAAATATAGTTTGTTATAAGAATACTGTCGAGAAAATGCTTTATTAGTATTTCTTCAGGATCAGTAATAGCTGTTAAATTCATTACTTTATTTTTTTCTGTAAGAAATTCAGCATAGACATCAAGTTTTTTATATACATCTTCTGTCAGAGTAAGATTATGATCCTCAAATATTTTTTTTGAATGTTCGAAACCGGGAAGCATAAAAAACCTCTCTTATTTTAATAATATTTTTTTCATATTGATGACAGGAAAATCATTATTTTAATCATTCTTTTTTCCTGATTTTGAATTTTGTTCAAGCCAGATCAAAAGAACTGATATATCTGCCGGAGATACACCGGAAATTCTTGAAGCATGACCTATACTGAACGGCTTGCGCTTATTGAGCTTTTCGACAGCTTCAAGTCTTAAGCCTTTGACAGCAGAATAGTCCAGATCCTCAGGGAGAAGTTTTTTATCAAGCTTTCTCATCTGTTCAACCTGAAGAATCTGCTTCTGGATATAACCGTCATATTTGATTTTCAGATTAACCTGTTCACAAACTTCAAAATCAAGTTCCGGTCTTGATGGATCAAAAGGCTTCAGCATAAAATAATCAAGCTGAGGTCGTCTCATAAGATCGATCATCTTATGACCGTTTGTCATAGGACTTGTTTCATGTTCCACAAGAAATTTATTCAGTTCTTCATTCGGTGCAACATTCAACGAGCTTACTCTGCTGAATTCTTCTTCTATAAGCTTTTCTTTTACCAGTAGTTTTTCATATCTTTCATCACTGATGAGTCCGATTTCATGACCTATAGGTGTAAGTCTCTGATCACAGTTGTCCTGTCTTAAAAGAAGTCTGTATTCACTTCTTGATGTCATCATTCTGTACGGATCATCGCAGCCCTTAGTTACGAGGTCATCGATAAGTGTTCCTGTATATGAACTTGCTCTGTCTAAAATAACAGGTTTTCTGCCCTGAATTTTTAAAGCAGCATTTATTCCTGCAATAAGTCCCTGTGCAGCTGCTTCTTCATAACCGCTTGTACCGTTAAACTGTCCGGCACCGTATAATCCTGACAGAGATTTGAATTCAAGGGTAGGGAGAAGCTGTGTAGGATCACAGCAGTCATATTCTATTGCATAAGCAGGTCTCATAATTTCAACATTTTCCAGACCTTTTATAGTTCTTAAAAATTTTAACTGAACATCTTCAGGCAGCGATGATGACATTCCCTGAAGATAATATTCATCAGTTGAAAGCCCCATCGGTTCAATGAAAAGCTGATGCCTTTCCTTGTCTGCAAATCTGACTACCTTGTCTTCAATTGAAGGACAGTATCTCGGACCTACGCCCTGAATTCTTCCGGAATAAAGAGGGGAACGGTCAAGATTTTCTTTTATTACTCTGTGGGTTTCGGCGTTTGTATATGAAACGTAACAGCTGACCTGATTTTTAAGTGTGCTCTTGTCAGTTTCAAATGAAAACGGAACTATATCCTCGTCTCCGTCCTGTTTTTCAAGGCCTTCAAAATTTATGCTTCTTTTATGTACACGGCACGGGGTACCGGTTTTAAATCTTCTTAATTCTATACCATTGTCAGCAAGTGACTGTGAAAGATACATCGGAGCAATGGTAGAATCAGGTCCGCCCTGATATGAAGCTTCACCGACATGGATCTTTCCTCTGAGATATGTACCAGTAGCTATGATAACTGCTTTTGAATAGTACTCAGCTCCGAGAGAAGTTCTTACTCCTCTTATTTCTTTATTTTCAGTAAGTATTGCAGCGACTTCTGCCTGTTTGATGTCAAGGTTAGGTTCGTTTTCACACACTTTCTTCATATATGTGTGGAAAAGTTTTCTGTCAGCCTGTACTCTGAGACTGTGCACTGCAGGACCTTTTCCTTTGTTAAGCATTCTGCTCTGAATAAAACATTTGTCGGCTGCTCTGCCCATTTCTCCGCCGAGAGCATCTATTTCTCTTACGAGATGACCTTTGGCTGTTCCGCCGATTGAAGGGTTGCAGGGCATATTGCTTATCTGATCGAGTGAGATGGTAAAGAGTGCTGTTTTACAGCCGAGTCTTGCACTTGATAATGCAGCTTCAACTCCGGCGTGTCCGGCTCCGACTACTATTACATCATAGGTTCCCATTACATATTCCATGTAAATTCTGTCCTTTCGAAATATAACGATAATTTATCATAATTTTAAGTTTTTGAATTGGCTGGGGGATTGCAGGGCTTTGCGATCGCCCTGCACCTTCGCATTATTTGCCGACGCAGAAGCGGGAGAAGACTTCGTTTACTACGCTTTCGGTTACGGTTTCACCGGTGAGTTTAAGGAGATTTGAGAGGGACTCGTCTATTACTACGGTGACTGCGTCGAGGCTTTCGCCGGCTCTCAGGATGGTTAATGCGTTTTCTGCAGAGGAAAGGGATGCTTCGATGCATTCTTTCTGACGTTCGTTGGCAATTATTCCGCCGTCTGCGGGGATTTCTTCGCTCAGGAACATTTTCTCAAGAACTTCTTCAAGTCCGTCTATTCCGTCTGATTTTTTTGCTGATATTTCTATTACATATTTGAAATGCGCTTTAAGATATTCAGGATCTGCTATTTTTTCCTTGTCTGATTTGTTTAAGATCGCAATGGCATTTTTACCGTCAAGTGCAGATATTATTTTCTTGTCATCATCTGAAAATTCCTCTGATGAATCAAATACTGCAAGTACAAGATCAGCTTCATTTATTTTTCCGAAAGCGATCTCTACACCCTTCTGTTCGATCATGTCATCAGTCTGTCTGATTCCTGCCGTATCAGAAAGTCTTATTGCAAGCTCTCCGATCTTTACATACTCTTCAACAACATCTCTTGTTGTTCCGGCAATATTTGTAACGATACTTCTTTCATATCCTGAAAGACAGTTCATCAAAGTTGATTTTCCAACATTTGGTCTTCCGACAATAACCGTATTTATTCCGTCTTTTATTATTCTTCCGTAATCATATGTGGAAGACAGTTTTTTCAATTCACTGCATATTTCCTCAAGTTCCAGAGCAAGACTTTCAGGTTCAACAAAAGGGATATCCTCTTCTTCAGGATAATCAGCCCATGCAGCAAGATCTCCAAGACTTTTAACAAGTTTATCTTTAATTGTTGAAATCCTTCTGAAAATCGCTCCGTCTTTTAATGCGACAGCATATTTAAGTTCGTTTTTTCCGTTTGCAGAAATAACATCCATTACAGCTTCCGCCTGAGTAAGAGACATTTTTCCGTTTAAAAATGCTCTTTTTGTGAATTCACCAGGCTCTGCAAGAACAGCTCCTGCTTTTAAAACAAGCCTCAGGATCTGTCTTGTTATAAATATTCCGCCGTGACATGAAATTTCTGCAACGTCTTCTCCTGTATAACTTTTCGGAGCTCTGAATACAGTCAGTACTACATCATCAATTTTTTCTCCATTATCAGTTATTTCACCGTATGCGCAAGTGTATCCTTCCATTGAAGAGACATTTTTTCCGCTGAATGATCTGAAAACAAGATCGGATACTTTAAATGCATCCTCTCCGGATATTCTGATCACAGATATACCGCCGACTGCATTCGGAGTAGAAATTGCTGCCACTGTTGACATAAAAAACACCGCCTAAATTATTTCCCCGATGAAAATATACATTCACCGGGGAAAATTTTAAATTATAATTCTATTTTTCCGTACAGACCGGCCTTGATATCATCTTCAGGCTTTGGCTTTTTGTAGTCTTTCTCAAAACTTGTCTTGAGATCAAGAGATTTTGGTTCAAAATTCTTTTTTCTTCCTCCGTCTCTTCTTCCGTTTCCGCCACGTCTGTTTCCGCCGCCGCGTCTGTTATCCTTTTTAACAAGTGATGAAATGATGATCTTTCTGTATGGTTCTTCTCCTACTGATCTTGATGAAACACCTTCAATTTCTGAGATCATTGAGTGAATGATTCTTCTTTCATAAGGATTCATCGGTTCAAGTACTGTTGAACGTCCTGATCTGAGAACATTCTTTGCAATTTTCTTAGCAAGATCTTCAAGAGTTTTCTTTCTCTTTTCTCTGTATCCGTTACTGTCAAGTACTACTCTGTAATATTCATCATCAAGTCTGTTGCAGACCATTGAAGCAAGGTACTGAAGAGCATCGAGATTTTCTCCCCGGCGTCCGATAATAAAGCTTGTATCATCACTCTTAAGGTTAATAAGAACACCGTCTTCAGTCTCTTCAAGTGTATATTCAGCTTTAACGCCCATTTTATCAAATATTCCGAATATATATTTTACAGCTTCTTCAGCCTTATTTCCTTCAAATTTTGGTTTTGAAGGTTTTGATTCTTCTGCTTGTGATTCATCATTAACTGTCATAGCATCAGCTTTCGGTTCTTCTGTTATTTCATTGCTCTTAACAGCTTCCGGTGCAGGAATATTTTCTGCTTTTACTTCTGCCTCATATACTGCTTCTACTCTTGCTTCGCCTTTGATTTTTCCGAAAAGGCCTTTTTTAGGTTCTTCAAGAATATTGAAACTTATCTCTGATACATTAACTCCAAAGGTTTCAGCTGCTTTCGATTTTGCCTCTTCAACTGTTTTTCCAACAAATATGTCTTTCATTTCAATCACTCCTTTTTATAAACTAAAAAATAATTTTAATTTTCATCTTCAGAATATTCATCGCCGTACTTTTCGGCCATTCTTTTTCTTGCTTCATTAATTGCTTTTCTGTTTATCTCATTAAGTTCTGATTTTGAATAATCGCCCTTTGATGATTTAACAGTATTTGAAGCAGGACTGTTTCCGTTTTGCTGCGCAAGCATTTCCTGCTGCTGTTCCATAAGTCTCTGCATAAATCCTGGCTTTTTATCCTTATTTTTTTCCTTATCCTTTTCGAGAATAACAGCACATCGTTCGTTCGTATAATACGCATTCAGACTAATTGTCTGAATAAGACCGAACAAACCTGAAACTGCCCAGTAGAAAGCTGCACCTGAAGGAAATTTAAATGTCATCCAGATGTAGAAAATTGACATTCCGTACATCATCACGTTCATACTGCCGCCCATTGAAGCTGCAGAAGGATTCGTTTTCTTTTGCTGTATCTGTGATACAATTGTAGTAATAAGATTGATCAAACCTGTGATAATCGGAATTACGATAAGTGCAACTGCTCCTGCAGTCCATACTGACGGATGAAAATCTGCTTTTGACTCAAGATCGATAAATCCGAGAAACATACCATTTGAATGGAATTCAGAGATTTTTTCTATAAATGAATCTCCAATTCCCTTAAAATAGTGCTGATATTGAGGATCTGATGCATACTTTACTATCTCAAGTTCTGCATATGACTGGGACGTCTTATCCAAACCCGGAATACTGTTCAGAATCTCAGTCGCTTTTTCAATTGTTTCCGGACTAAAACGAAGAATATGTTTTAACGGCTTGTATACAACGTCTACGATACCAAACAAAATAGGAAACTGAATAAGCAACGGAAGACATCCGGAAAACTGATTTACTCCTTCTTCGTTAAAAAGTTTCATCTGTTCTTCCTGAAATTTCTGAGGATTATTGGCATAGCTTTTCTTCAGTTTTTCAATTTTAGGATTGAGTGCTCTCATTTTTGCATTGTTATGCATGCTTTTAACTGAAAGCGGAAGTAAGATCAATTTTGTTAAAAGTGCAAACAAAATAAGCGAAATACCGTAATCCTTACAGAAACTATATATCCCATACATTATCCAGCCAAGAGGGATGCCTAAAATTTTTGTCAAAAAATATCTCCTCCATTTTGTCTTTTTTTCTTAGAAAATTTAAATAAAGTAAATTCATCCGGAACATTATCGATGCCGCCTTTACAAAACGGATTACATCTTAAAATCCTGTAAACGGCAAGAATCGTACCTTTAAAGATCCCGAATTTTTCTATTGCTTCAACAGCATATGCAGAGCATGTCGGAGTAAATCTGCAGCATGGTGGTTTAAGCGGGGAAATAATCTTTCTGTATATAAACACCGGAATAAGATATATTTTCCTTATTATTTTCATAACTGCTCCTCTTTCGCCAAGTATGAATCAATGGCTGTGACAATATGTTTTCTAACATAAGAGCTTAACTGGTCCGCTTTAACTTCAGCAGCAGCTTTTCTCGCAACAAAAATAATATCCATTCCTACCGGAAACAAAACCTCATTTTCACGATAAGCTTGTCTTATTACTCTTTTTGCGCGGTTTCGCATAACTGCATTTCCGACTTTTTTACCGGCAGTTATACCAAATCTGTTGTAAGGAAGTCCGTTTAAACGATAATATACAACTACATTTTTCGATACTATTGACTTTCCTTTTCGGTACAGATTTGTAAAATCCTTGTTATTATTTAAAACCTCAGTATAAAGCATAAAATTCTTTTCTTAATTAAATAGACCACAAAAGCATAGTATTGTGGCCTCGACATGTTGATAAAAAAATTAAGGCTGCCGGGGCAGATTATCCGCCTCCGACCAGCATTATCTCTGCAGAAAGCTTAGTGAGAAAGCTTAGCTCTGCCTTTTAAACGTCTGCGTGCTAAAACTTTACGTCCGTTGCTTGTAGACATTCTTTTTCTGAAACCATGTTCCTTTTTTCTGTGAAGTTTTTTTGGCTGATATGTTCTTTTCATCGATATTCCCTCCCAATCTGTAATAAGAAATTATTTAAAAAACCACAATAAGTAGCTTATCATCATATCCGTAAAAAATACAATGAACAGATACATAACCCTGCAATAATAAATTATATCCCAAACACCAAATAAAAGTCAAGTGTTTTTATCATTTTATAAAAATTATTTCTCTATTTCACAATTCAAAATAAAAATACAACTTTTATATAACACAAATTACTAAAATTATATATACTATATAATTAACATTACAGCACATAAACAAATCTGCAAATATTAAACAGTACTTTACTTGAAATAATTCTAAAAGTATGATATAATAATTGATAATTGTAATTGCATTTTAACATTTGCAATAATTATTTGTATATACAATATCCGGCGGCACAGATAAAGGCTGTAGGATTCTGTAAATTAGGAGGATGAAAATTTGTATGAACTCCTTTGAAGAACTTTTTGATAGAGTCAAAAAGTATTGCGTTGAATCAGGCGGAGTACAGGAAACAGCTTACAACTTATGGATAAAACCTATTGAAACAAAAGGTTTTAACGGAAAGACAGTCACTCTTTTCTTCCCGACTGAGTTTCAGAAAGATACTTTTTTGAACAATTATGAAACTTTATTCAAACAGGCACTCAAAGCAGTAATGGGAATCGATGTTGAAATCATTGTTACAATTCAGGACAATGACAATCCGGCACCCAAGGTTGATATGGAAGAAATAGAACAAAAGCATCAGCAGCTCGAAAAAAGTTTCGAAGGTGCTGAATATGATTATACTTTCGATACTTTTATAGTAGGAAAATCAAATGAATTTGCCTATGCTGCATGTACAGCCGTTGCAAAAGACACTGACGGAAGCACATATAATCCACTTTTTATTCACGGACCGTCCGGACTCGGAAAAACGCATCTTCTTACAGCCATTTCAAATGAAATGAAAAAAACACGCCCTGACATAAACATAATATATGTAACAGGCGAAACATTTTCAAATGAACTTATCGATGCCATCAAAATGAAAAAAGAAACAACCACATTTCATGAAAAATACAGAAATGCGGATGTTCTTCTCGTCGATGATGTACAGTTCATAGCAGGAAAAGAAAGTACTCAGGAAGAATTTTTCCATACATTCAATGAACTACACAAGGACGGACGCCAGATAGTTCTCACATCAGATAAACCTCCTAAAGATATTAAAACTCTTGAAGACAGGATCAGAACAAGATTTGAATGGGGTCTCATTGCAGACATTTCCACACCGGATTTTGAAACAAGAATAGCTATCATCAGAAGAAAAGCAGAGCTTCTTAATCTCAATCTTCCTGATGAAGTATCAGAATTTATTGCAAACAGATTAAAAACAAATATCAGACAGCTCGAAGGAGCTGTAAAAAAACTCAAGGCACTGAAGCATCTTGCAGGAAGCCCGCCGACAATGGCTATGGCTCAAAGTGTTATAAGAGATATACTCAACGATGATCAGCCTATACCGATCACTGTTGAAAAAATTATCGGAGAAGTTGCAAACGTATATGGTGTTACACCGGATGATCTCAGATCAAACAAACGTTCGGCACAGATCTCAAATGCAAGAAAAGTCGCAATTTACGTTGTAAGAGAAATTACACAGATGTCTCTGGTCGCTATCGGTGTGGAATTCGGCGGCAGAGATCACTCTACAATAGTATATTCAATCAACAATGTTGAACACAATCTGAAAAAGGACTCAAGTCTCAGAGAAATGGTCGATGACATTATAAAAAATATCCGAGACAAAGGTAAATAAACATATGCAAACATGTTTTCAACACACTTTTAAACAGTTGTTGAAACTATTGTTTAAACCATCTCAACTTTTTCAAGTTACACAGTATATTGATTTGAATGCAATCATCAAATACAATTCAACACTATTCGTCACATTTTTCAAAAAAAAGTTTAAAATCACTTTTAACATAAAGTTTATAAGCAAAAAACTTTCAAGAAAAAATTCAACATTTTTTCAAATTCAACTCAACAATTTTAAACATTATCAACCGGGTTGAAATATTAAAACATTAATAAACAACAGTAAACACATACAGTGTTAAATTACAAAATTAGATTTTATCAGAGTTTGTAATGGATTTAAACAAATAAACACTCCCTACTGCTGAGACTGTTTATTTAATTTATTATTTTTATCTTTTATTTATTTTTATTATCTGAATTTTATTTTATAAAAAATCAAAACAAAAAACAGAAAGGTCCGGTATCAGAATATAATGAAATTAAAATGCAGCAGAGTAAAATTATTCGATGCTTTGACAAATGTTTCCAAAGCTGTTCCTTCAAAATCAAATATTCCGGCTCTTGAAGGAATAAAACTCAGTCTGTCTGAAAATTCTCTGGAACTTACCGGCTACGATCTTGAACTTGGAATAAGAACAAGCATTGAAGCAGAAACATCAGACAACGGAGAATTTGTAGTAAATTCAAGACTGTTCAGTGAAATTATACGAAGAATGTCTTCAGATCAGATACTGATCGAAGTTGATGAAAATCTGAACGTAAGTATATCGGGAAAAAGTGCAACATATGATATTTCTGCGATATCAGCAGAAGAATATCCTGATTTTCCTGATATTCCTTCAACAGAATCGATCGATGTTCCTCAGTATATACTGAAAAACATGATAGATCATACAAACCATGCTGTAGCAACAAATGAAAATAAGCCTATACTCACAGGAGAACTTTTTGATATTGAAGACGGTTTATTCAGGATGATTGCAATCGATGGTTTCAGACTTGCTGTAAGAAGCGAAAAAATAATCTGCAGCAAAAATTATAATTTTGTTGTTCCCGGAAAAACTCTCAATGAAATTTCAAAACTTCTGTCCAAAAACGAGACAGAAAAAGATGATGAATCAAAAGAGCAGGATCCTGTTAAGGAAGAGCTTTGCAGAATTTTTGTCGAGCCAAAGAAAATAATTTTCCAGATCTCTGATTATTGTGTCGTTTCACGTCTTCTTGAAGGTGAATTTCATAATTATAAAACGAGTATTCCTTCTGATTTTAACAATGAGATCATACTTAAGACAAAGGACTTTATTGACAGTGTTGACAGATGTTCTCTTCTTATCAGCGAAAAGAACAAATGTCCTATCAGATGCGTTTTTGAAGAAGGAATTCTCAAAATAGACTGTAAAACAACAGTAGGAAAAATCAATGATTCGATCGCGGCAGAGGTTATCGGTGACAGGATCGAAATAGGTTTTAATCACAAATATCTTGCAGATGCACTTAAGGCATGTGATACAGATAAAATCAAAATACAGCTTCTTGCAAACAACAAGCCTGTAAAGATACTTCCTGTTGCAGGCGACAGTTTCCTGTATCTCCTTATGCCGATCCAGCTTAAAACAAGTTATTAAGAAAGGTCGTTTTTATGGGAGAAAAAATTCAGAATGTAAAAATAAAAACAGAGTTTATAAAACTCGATTCTCTTCTGAAATTTGCCGGTTTATGCGATACCGGAGGAGAAGCAAAGGAAGTCGTTCAGAACGGAAATGTTAAATATAACGGCGAGACCTGCACAATGAGAGGAAAAAAAGTACGTTCAGGCGATAAGGTTGAATACGACGGTATCACCATTATCGTTGAATAAGATCATAAACGCAGATGTTTGTAAAAAAAATTGAGATAGACGGCTTTAAAAATCTTGAAAAAATCGATTTTTCTCCCGGAAAATCTTTTAACATAATTTTCGGACAAAATGCTCAGGGAAAAACAAATCTTCTTGAAGCATTATGGATAGCTACGGGATGCAGAAGCTTCAGAAATACAAAGGAAAAGGATTATATTTCTTTTGAAAAAGACGGCTTTGAGATGAAGATCACTTTTGAAGATGAAATAAGGACCCAGGAAATTGAATACCGTATGCAGAAGAAAGGTGTAAAAAACAAGCTTATTCTTCTTAACGGTGTAAAACAGAACGGTTCAGGCAAGCTGTTTGAAAATTTCAAATGTGTTGCATTTCTTCCGGGTGATATTGATCTGATAAAGGGAAATCCCGAAAAAAGAAGAAATTTTATCGATCTTTGCTATTCACAGATCAGTCCGGGATCTTTAGGATATATAAAAAAATTTGAGCTTCTGATAAATCAGAGAAATGCTCAGATAAGAAACATAAATGCAGGTTTGTCTAATGCAGAAAGTCTTGATATATGGGACAGACAGCTTGCAGCTGCAGGTGCATATATTTCTTTTATGCGTAAGAAATATACGGATCAGTTAAACAGCAGCTGCAGTGAATTGTATGGAAAAATATCAGGAGGAAGTGAAAAACTCAGTATTTCATATCAGTCAGGTGTTTTTTCCGGTGATTATGAATATCCTGATTTTCCTGATGAGAGTATGACAGAGTTGTATTATAAAAAATTAAAAGATACCAGAAATGACGATATTCGTCTCGGCTATACACATTCCGGTGCAGGCAGGGATGATATCGGAATAAAAATAAATAATCTCAGCGTGAAGGATTTCGGATCACAGGGACAGCAGAAAAGTACGGCCCTTGTAATGCGTCTTGCTCAGGCTATGATTTATAAAAACAAAAAAAATGAAGCTCCGGTAATTTTACTTGATGATGTAATGGGGGAGCTTGATGAAAACAGACAGAAGTTTGTCTGCAGTATAATTGACGGAATGCAGGTTTTTATTACCACCTGTAATTACAAGGCTATCATTCATCAGTGTGACAGTTTTCATGAAATGTGTGACGGCAGGCTGGTGAACTGAAATTATCGGAGGCAGAAAATGTATATACATCTTGGCAATGAAGTTTCTGTAAGCGAAAAAGGAATTATCGGTATTTTTGATATTGAAAATACTTCACTTTCGGGTGATACCAGAAAATTTTTAAAAAAATCTACCGATGAGGGAAAGATAGTAAATGTTTCTCTTGAGATGCCAAAAACGTTTATTGTATGTCTTGAAAAAAAAGGTGGGGAATCTGTTTATATATCGCAGATATCAGCATCGACTTTACGTAAGAGATCAGAAATGAGCATCTGAAAAACTCATATTATCGAAGGAGGACTTAGAGTTGACTGGAAATGAAAGCAATAGTGAGATCGAAGCTATAACAAGACCTAAGGTAGAAGAATATACTGCTAATGAAATACAGGTTCTTGAAGGGCTCGAAGCAGTAAGAAAACGTCCGGGCATGTATATCGGTTCTACAGGACCGAGAGGTCTTCATCATCTTGTTTATGAAATAGTTGACAACTCGATAGATGAAGCACTTGCAGGATATTGCAGCGAAATCAAAGTTGACATATTACCTGATAATGTTATTAGAGTATCAGATAACGGAAGAGGAATACCGGTAGGCATTCATCCGACAGAGGGAATCTCAGCTGCAACAGTTGTATATACTGTTCTTCATGCAGGTGGAAAATTCGGCGGCGGCGGATACAGTGTGTCAGGCGGTCTTCATGGTGTGGGAGCATCAGTTGTAAATGCTCTTTCTGAATGGCTGAAGCTTACGGTAAAAGACGGAAATCATATTTATTATCAGGAATTTAAACGAGGCGACTATACTGAAGAGCTTCATATTATCGGAGATACTGAAGAAACCGGTACAATGGTTGAGTTTAAAGCAGACAGTGAGATTTTCACGGAAACACAGGAATATGATTATGAGATCCTTTTAAAGAGACTTCGTGAACAGGCGTTTCTTAACGCAGGTATCAAAATAATCATTTCTGATCTCAGGGATGAGAGCAACGAGTTGTCTGAAGTACTTCACTATGAAGGCGGTATCAGACAGTTTGTTGAACATATTCACAGGACAAAGGGACTTGAAGTACTTTCAGACGAAGTTATCTACATCTCCGGTGCAGAAGATGATTCAACTGCAGAAATTGCAATGCAGTACAATGACAGTTACAACTCAGTTATACTTTCGTTTGCAAACAACATACATACCGTTGACGGAGGTACACATGAAACTGCCTTTAAAAATGCTCTTCTAAAGGTTGTAAATGAATACGGAAAAAAATTCGGTCTTCTTAAGGACGGAGAAAAGCTTTTGGGAGATGACGTAAGAGAAGGTCTTACTGCTATCATTTCAGTTCGTCTTACTGACTGTGAATTTGAAAGTCAGACCAAGGGCAGACTTGGAAATCCTTCTGTTAAGCCTTTCGTTGAAAATCTTGTAAATGAAAAGCTTATGAATTATCTTGAAGAAAATCCTGTAGTTGCAAAAACTATTTTTGATAAAAGCATGGCAGCACTTCGTGCAAGAGAGGCTGCAAAAAAAGCAAGAGAGCTGACCAGAAGAAAAAATGCACTTGAAAGTGCATCACTTCCGGGAAAACTTGCGGATTGCTCTGAAAGAGACATAGAATTTACCGAGATCTATATCGTCGAGGGAGATTCTGCCGGCGGTTCTGCAAAGGAAGGTCGTGACAGAAGATATCAGGCTATTCTTCCTCTCTGGGGAAAAATGCTCAATGTTGAAAAGGCAAGAATAGACAGAGTATACGGAAATGAAAAGCTTATGCCTGTTGTTACTGCACTTGGAACAAGTATCGGAGAAGATTTTGATATTTCAAAATTAAGATACGGAAAAGTTATAATCATGGCCGATGCCGATGTCGACGGTTCTCATATCAGGACACTACTTCTGACATTTTTCTTCAGATTTATGAAACCGCTTATAACAAACGGAAATATTTATATAGCACAGCCGCCTCTCTTCAAGATAACAAAGGGCAAAAAGTTTAAATATGCTTTTTCAGATCAGGAAAGAGACAAGTACATAGCTGAACTTGAAGCTGAAGGCGGAAAAGTTGAAGTTCAGCGTTATAAAGGTCTTGGTGAGATGGATTCCGACCAGCTGTGGGAAACAACTATGAATCCTGAAACCAGAACCATGATTCAAATAAATATGGAGGATGCTGTCAAAGCAGATGAAACCTTTACAATACTGATGGGCGACAAGGTTCTGCCGAGAAAAGAATTTATCGAGAAGAACGCAAAATACGTTCAGAATCTTGATATTTAACAGCTAAAAAAGGAAAATGAAAGAAAAACCGGTATTATCCCGTGAATACAGTATTTCCAAGAATATGTTCGGGGATGCTTTCAAGGATTTTCAGAGAAAATTTGCTTATCCGAAAAATTTTGTAATGACCGGAGTATTTGCAGTTATTGCAGTTATTTACGTTATAGCACTTATAAAGAATCCGGAAAATTCAACATGTGCAATGCTGATTTTTATATGTATTTGTCTTATTTTTGGAATGTGGCTGAATGTTTTGAATGCAAGAAGAAAACTGATGACCGCCATTGACGGAATAGATGAAGATATCTATTCATTCGAATTGTATGAGGATAAGGTAATCATTGGAACAAGGGATTCTGATATAAAAAAGGAATCTGATGACGGTGATTCTGCAGAAAATCCCGATAATATTGTCAGCGACAGTAATAATAATACAGATGAAGATGATTTTTTTGCACCTGTCGATGAAGTAAAAAATGATGAGATACCGAAGACTGTAATAAATTTTTCAGATTCGGATATCAGAGTACTTGAAAAAAAGAATTTTTTCATAATATATATTCTCAAACATATGTTTTACGTCGTTCCGAAGAATGCCTTCAATGATGAAGAAACAGGAAAAATGAAAGAATGTTTTATGAAAACTAAGTATTATCCTTTAAAGGAAACGAAATAATAAGGAAAGGATTTGATAGGTGTGGATTTGGATTTTGCTGCTGCAAATGCCAAAACAAAAATGATACAGAGAGATATTGAAAAAGAAATGCAGACATCATTTCTTGATTATTCAATGTCTGTTATCATATCAAGAGCACTTCCTGATGTGAGACACGGTTTAAAGGCTCTTCACAGAAGAATATTATATACTCTCCATGAAAACGGACTTACTCCTGATAAAGCATACAGAAAATGCGCAGATACAGTAGGTGCTGTACTTGGTCGATATCATCCTCACGGAGATTCTTCAGTATACGATGCACTGGTAAGACTTGCACAAAAATTTTCACTGAGATATCCTCTTGTAGACGGACACGGTAACTTCGGTAGTGTTGACGGAGATCCTCCGGCTGCTTACCGATACACTGAAGCTAAAATGACAAAGATGGCAGTTGAAATGCTGACTGACATCAACAAGGAAACCATTCCGTATACATCAAACTACGATGACAGACTTAAAGAGCCTGTTGTACTTCCTTCAAGATTTCCTAACCTTCTTGTAAACGGTTCTGTTGGAATAGCTGTTGGTATGGCTACAAATATTCCTCCTCATAACTTAGGAGAAGTAATCGATGGAATTGATCTGCTTATAGAAAACCCGGATGCAACTCTTGATGAAATAATGGAATGTATCAAGGCGCCTGATTTTCCTACAGGCGGCGTAATAATGGGACGTTCCGGAATAAGAGCTGCTTATGGCACCGGAAGAGGAAAGATCACATTAAGAGCTGAGACTTCAATTGAAGAGATAAAAGGCAGAAATGCGATAATTGTTTCCGAGATCCCTTATATGGTAAACAAGGCTCGACTTATCGAAAATATAGCAAATCTTGTAAAGGATAAGCGTATTGAAGGTATTCATACCATAAGAGATGAATCTGACAGAGAAGGTATGAGAATAGTAATTGAGCTTAAAAAGGATGCTATTCCTCAGATCGTTCTCAATAAGCTTTTCACATTTACCCAGCTTCAGGATACTGTCGGAGTAATTATGCTTGCTCTGGTTGACGGTGAGCCTAAGGTTCTTACCTTGAAACAGATGCTTGAAAAGTATCTCGAATTCCAGGTTGAAGTAATTACAAAGAGAACCTTGTTTGATTTGAGAAAGGCTAAGGAAAGAGCTCATATTCTCGAAGGTTTGGTTGTTGCTGCAGACAATATCGATGAAGTAATAAAGATATGCCGCAGTTCAAAAAATATTACTGAGATCAAGGAAAGACTCTGTGCAAGATTTTCACTTAGTGAAATACAGGCTGAAGCTATTGCAAAGATGCAGCTCTATCAGCTCTCAAATATGGAAAGACAGAAGATCCTTGATGAATTGAATGCACTCAGACTTAAGATCTCAGAATTTGAAGCACTTCTTGCTGATGAACAGAAGATCAAGGAAAAGATTCGTGAAGAACTTGCTGAGATCAGAAAAAAATTCAGCGATGCCAGAAGAACAAGAATTGAAAATGTCGATGGTGAAGTTGATGTTGAAGATCTTATTCCGATGGAAGACAGTGTTGTTACATGTACAAATATTGGTTATATCAAACGTATGCCTGTTGATGTGTACAAGACTCAGAAGCGCGGCGGAAAAGGTGTTTCCGGTATGAAGCAGCGTGACGAGGATGTTGTAAACGATCTGTTTATCGCATCAACTCATGACAATGTTTTGTTCATAACAAACAAGGGTGTAATGTATAAACTCAAATGCTATGAGATCCCTGAAGGTTCGAAGGCATCAAGAGGAATAAATGCTGTAAATCTTCTGCCTCTGACTGATGGTGAAAAGATAGCAGCGATGATAAAAACTGAGGATTTTGATGAGGGCAAATTCCTTGTTCTCGTTACAAAGAACGGAAAGATCAAGAGAACGAATCTTTCGTCGTATAAAAATGTCAGAAAGAACGGTCTTATTGCTATTGGTCTTGATGAAGGCGATGAGATCGCCGGAGTACGTATGACAGATGGAAATGCACAGCTTCTTGTTGCAACAAGAAACGGTATGATCATCAGAATTGAAGAAGAAAAAATAAGACCTCTTTCAAGATCGGCTCACGGTGTCAAGGCTATCAAGCTTCGTGAAGGCGATGATGTTGTATCAATTGCCAGAATACGTAAAGGGGCAACTGTTCTTACTGTAACAGACAAGGGTCTTGGAAGAAGAAGTGAGCTTTCTGCTTACAGAATTCAGAACAGAGGCGGCTTTGGTCTTCTCAACTATAAAGTTTCTGAAGAAAAGGGTTATGTCTGTGGTATAAAGGTCGTTGATGAAACAGATGATATCATCCTTATTTCAGAGGACGGAATCGTGATCAGGATCAGAGCAAATGACATCAGAATAATGGGCAGATATGCAACCGGTGTTAAGGTAATGAGACTTAATGAGGACAACAAGCTTGTTACATTTACTCGTGCTGAACACGATGATTCTGCTGAGATCGAAACAATAGAAACACCAAGCGAGGAAGATATCCTTGCAGAAGAACGTCAGGCTGAAGAGGAAGAAAGCAAAGAAGTTATAGAAGAAGATACTGAACCTGATGATGAATAATTGAATAAATAAAAGGGGCTGTTAAGAAACTGCCTGAAAGCTGAAAAAAGCAGCAAATTAGAGTACGTAAATACGTATCTTTGATTTGCTGCTTTCTTTATATGAGAGACTTTTTTAACAGCCCCTTTTTGATAAATAATTTCTTTATTCAATATCGATCACTGTTATTTCCGGAGGATTAAACATTCTGAATTTTCCAAGACCGGCAGATACGATCATTGAAGAATTATTTTTTCTGTATAAGCCCTTGCTGTATTTCGGAAAAAACTTTCTTTCGGGTGAAAGAACAGCACCGATAAGAGGAAGTCGTACACATCCGCCGTGAACATGTCCGGATAAAACAAGATCGGCTCCATATTCTGCATAGCTGTCGAAAAAAATAGGATTGTGAGCAAGAAGTATACAATAATTTTCAGATCTTTCTCCGATAAGATGCTCAATATCTTCAGTTTTAAGTTTTCTAAGATTTCTGTAGCTTCCGTTGTTTTTATAGCATTCAGTGAAAATGGTAAGTCCGGTTACTTCAATATTATTATTTTCTGCACGTATAACGGTTTTACTGTTGTCGAGAAGAGTGCATTTATTTTTTATGATTGAAACAAGTTCAAAAAAAAGCTTTTGATCGATTTTTTCAAGATCTTTTTCATGGTTTCCAAGGGAATAGCAAACAGGTGATATTTTCAACAATTCGTTTATTAAATGTTTAAAATCAGTAAGATCAGTCACATCTCTGCTTATCATGTCACCGGTTATAAAAATGTGGTCGGGTGCAGTGTTTTTAACAGCATTAATCAGTATTTTGTTGTTTATACCGAAATTTTTTCTGTGAAGATCTGAAAGCTGAACTATTCTGATCTTTTTTGAAAGCTTTAATTTTTCGGAGGAAATTTTAAAAAAAGATGTTTTCAACATAGTGTATTCCTTATTGTTTAAAAATTAAGATATTAATATTATATCATTCTGACAGAGAATATTCAAATGATATATTTTTGTTTGAAAAAAGGTCTTTTATTTTTTTATGATAAATGTTATAATAAAAGGTAATTGGGCATTTGCTTAACATTTGACTAAGAGGTATTACAGATGAAAAGATATTATTTGGGTGTGGATGTTGGATCAACAACAGTAAAAACAGTAATAACAGATGAAAATAAAAATGTTTTGTATTCAAAGTATCAGAGACATTTTTCAAAGGTTAAAGAAACTGTATCAGAACAGCTTAAACTTATTGCTGAAAAGTTTGAGGATGCAGAGTTTTGTCTTGCTGTCACGGGATCTGCCGGTCTCGGACTTGCAAATGCATCTGAACTTCCTTTTGTTCAGGAGGTAAATGCTGCATTTATTGCTGTAAAGGAAAAATATCCTGAAACGGATGTTGTTATAGAGCTTGGCGGTGAGGATGCAAAAATCATATTCCTCACAGGCGGCGTTGAACAGAGAATGAACGGTTCATGTGCAGGAGGAACCGGTGCGTTTATAGATCAGATGGCAACTCTTCTCGGAATTACCACAGATGAACTTGATGAGCTTTCCATGAAGGCTGAAAAAGTATATCCTATCGCATCAAGATGCGGAGTATTTGCAAAATCTGATATTCAGCCGCTGCTGAATCAGGGAGCTAAGAGAGAGGACATTGCTGCAAGTATTTTTCAGGCTGTTGTAGATCAGACAGTAGCAGGTCTTTCTCAGGGAAGAAAAATAAACGGAAATGTTCTGTTTTTGGGAGGACCGCTGCATTTTCAGAAGGGTCTCGGATATGCATTTGTAAATACTCTGAAGCTTGATGAGAAAACGGCTTGTTTTCCGGATGAAGCACCTGTATTCGTTGCATATGGTTCTGCTATTTTTGCAATGGAGAGCAGTGATAAAGGTAAAGATGCATTTACCATAGAAAAGATACTTGAAAAAATAGAAAACGGAAAATCGACTGATCAGAGAAAATCAGGTGAAAGACTCTTTTCTTCGAGAGAAGAATACGAAAGCTTCACACAGAGACATGGAAAAAATGATCTTGAAACAGAAAATATTGAAACATACAGTGGAGATGCTTAT
The DNA here is from genome assembly GCA_045643005.1 of Oscillospiraceae bacterium. Classification (GTDB taxonomy): domain Bacteria; phylum Bacillota; class Clostridia; order Oscillospirales; family Ruminococcaceae; genus HUN007. The sequence continues at coordinate 29,134 of JAZUJY010000261.1, forward strand.
CTTGGTATAGATGCAGGTTCAACAACTACAAAGCTTGCACTTATTACCGGTGAAGGAAAATTACTGTATCAGTACTATGCATCAAACAAAGGACAGCCTCTTGACAGAATAATCAAAAGACTCAAGGAAATATACAGTCTTGCAGGTGACAGAATAAATATTGCAGGTTCTGCTGTAACAGGATATGGAGAAGAACTGATAAAAGCAGGACTTAATATTGATCATGGAATAGTTGAGACAGTGGCTCACTATAAGGCAGCTTCATTTTTCTGTCCGGATGTTGATTTTATCATAGATATCGGCGGACAGGACATAAAGTGCTTCAAGATAAAAAATAAAGCAATTGACAGTATTATGCTTAACGAAGCATGTTCTTCGGGATGCGGTTCTTTTATACAGACTTTTGCCCAGGCTCTCGGATACAGTATAGAGGATTTTGCAAAGCTTGGACTTTTTGCAGAAAATCCGGTTGATCTTGGTTCAAGATGTACTGTATTTATGAACAGCAGTGTTAAGCAGGCTCAGAAGGATGGGGCTACAGTTGAAGATATTTCTGCAGGTCTTTCATCATCGATAATAAAAAATGCTATCTACAAGGTAATCAGAGCAAAATCTGTAAATGAACTCGGTAAAAACATTGTTGTTCAGGGCGGAACATTTTTGAATGATGCTGTTCTCAGATCTTTTGAAATGGAGCTTGGAAGAAATGTTGTAAGACCGGCAATAGCAGGTCTGATGGGGGCTTTTGGTGCTGCTCTGTATGCAAGAGAAAATTCAGATGGCATTTCAAAAATACTGTCTGCGTCACAGGCGGATGAATTTTCATATACTTCAAAGGCATTTCAGTGCAAGGGCTGTACCGGAAAATGCAATCTTAACATGGTTACCTTCAACAATGGTGAAAAATTCATTTCCGGAAACAAATGTGAAAAAGGTGCAGGCAAGAAAAATTCAACACAGGGAAGATGCCTGTATGAATACAAATATGACCTCATAATGAAATCAGTCAAGAAGCCGAAAGGAGAGCCGAAGGCAAGGATCGGAATCCCGATGGGACTTGGTTATTATGAACAGCTTCCTCTGTGGAGCAGAATGTTTGCGGAGCTTGGTTTTGAAACTGTGATCTCTTCAGAGAGTTCACGTGACATGTATTATAAAGGTCAGCAGACGATACCTTCTGATACGGTTTGCTATCCTGCAAAGCTTATTCACGGTCATATAGCAGATCTTCTTGAGAAAAATGTTGATTTTATTTTTTATCCTTGCATGAGCTACAATCTTGAGGAGCCGGAAACGGATAACCATTACAACTGTCCTGTAGTTGCATATTATCCTGAACTTTTGAAGGCAAATATCCCTGAACTTAATGAAAATAATTTCAAAAATCCATATATGGATCTGAACAGACATAAGCATGTTGTTGATGTAATGTATGGTGTATTTGAGAAATACAATATTTCTAAGAAGGAAATAAGCGATGCACTTGATAAAGGTTTTGCATCACTTGAAAAATTCAGAAAAAATATAGCTTCAAAAGCGTCAGAAATAATAGCTGAGGCGAGAAAGGACGGAAGGCAGATAATTGTTCTTGCCGGAAGACCGTATCACATAGATAAGGAAATAAATCACGGAATCAACAAGCTTATCACAAGTCTCGGAATGTCTGTTATAACTGAAGACAGTATTTCAGATCTCGGAAATCTTCCTGATCTCGGAGTGCTTAATCAGTGGACATATCATTCAAGACTATACAGAGCAGCAGAATATGTTACAAGAAACAAGGATATGCAGCTGGTTCAGCTGGTTTCATTCGGATGCGGCATAGATGCCATAACAACTGATGAAGTCAGAACCATACTCGAATCCAAGGGAAAGCTGTATACCCAGCTGAAAATAGATGAGATAAGCAATTTAGGCGCTGCAAAGATAAGACTCAGAAGTCTCATGGCGGCAGCAGAATAAAAAGAAAAGAGGAAACGATATGCCTGATTATCCCGTTTTTACAGATGAAATGAAAAAGACGCATACAATTCTTGTACCTGATATGCTTCCGATCCATTTTAATCTTATAATAAGTCTTTTGAGAAACAGCGGTTATAAAATGGAGCTTCTTCAGACTTCAACACAGACAGTAATTGATGAAGGTTTAAAAAATGTTCACAATGATACATGCTATCCTGCTCTTCTGGTTATAGGACAATTCATGGAAGCGTTAAACAGCGGAAGATATGATCCGGACAGAACAGCACTTATGCTTACACAGACTGGCGGAGGATGCAGAGCTTCAAACTATATACATCTTCTCAGAAAGTCTTTAAAAGAAAAATATCCTCAGGTCCCTGTTATTTCATTGAATTTCAGCGGACTTGAGAAAAACGGAAGCTTTAAACTGAATGCCCCGCTTATTATGAAAATGCTTTATGCAGTTCTTTACGGCGATCTTCTTATGCTTCTGTACAATCAGTGCAGACCTTATGAACTTGTTCCCGGAGATTCCAGAAAGGTTCTTGAACGCTGGGAGAAAAGACTTCAGGAAAATTTTGCAAACAACAAATTTATGGGAACAGCAAAGATATACAAAAAGATCCTTGATGATTTTGCTTCAGTAAAAAGAAGTAAAAAGAAAAAAATAAAAGTCGGAATAGTCGGAGAGATCTATGTAAAATATTCTCCTCTTGCCAACAATCATCTGGAGGATTTTCTATTGAGTGAAGGCTGCGAACCTGTTGTTCCGTCACTTCTGGACTTTGTTCTCTACTGTGCGATCAATACAGTAAATGATGGTAAAATATACGGCTTCAGAGATAAGAGCACCACATTGTTCAAAATAGGCTATGATGTCATCTACGGAAAACAGAAGCAGATGATAAAAATCATAAAAGAACATGGTGTTTTTGAGCCGCCTCATGATTTTGAACATCTAAGACAACAGAGTGATAAATTTATCCATCAGGGAGTAAAGATGGGAGAAGGCTGGCTTATCCCTGCCGAGATGGCAGCACTTGCTGAATCAGGAACAGAAAATATTATCTGTGCTCAGCCTTTCGGATGTCTTCCGAACCATATAGTTGCCAAGGGTATGGCAAGAGTTATAAAGGAAGGATTTCCAAATGCCAACATAGTTGCAATAGACTATGATCCGGGTGCCACAAAGGTAAATCAGGAGAACCGAATAAAGCTGATGCTTGCAAATGCACGAAGATAAGATAAAAAAATGCCCTCATGAAATGATCATGAGGGCATAAAAAAATCGAGGTGACAGGAATCGAACCTGCGGCCTCTACGTCCCGAACGTAGCGCTCTACCAAACTGAGCCACACCTCGTTAAATCAAGACTAATTTCTCGACAACATTAATATTATACCACATATGATCTGATTTGTAAATACCGAAATAAAAATATTTTTTTAAAAAAAGTCTTGATTTTTTGTATATAATATGTTATAATTTAATAAGTTTTTGAGGACTTATTAAGTTCTTAGCCTCTAACATCTAATTTACCAAGAAAGTTATCCGGAATATAGGTGTGCGGGCCCTGTGCAACGAGACACCGTGAACCATGTCAGGCGGGGAACCGAGCAGCATTAAGCGGACCGTTTTGTGTGCCGCAGCAAGCCTGCACACCTATGTTTCGGATATTTTATTATATTTTTCAGTAAGGAAGGTATGAAAATGTATACAGCCTTATACAGGCGGTGGAGGCCGCGTACATTTGATGATGTTGTATCACAGCCTCATATAACTGCTACGCTGAAAAATCAGATAATAAACAATAAAACAGCACATGCTTATCTGTTTACCGGTTCCAGAGGAACCGGAAAGACAACATGTGCAAGAATTTTTGCCAAGGCTATAAACTGTGATCATCCGTCAGACGGAGCACCATGCCTTGAATGTGATATCTGCCGTGATGCAGACAGTTTTGCGCTCAGTGACATAATTGAGATCGATGCAGCCTCAAACAATGGTGTTGACGATATCAGAGATCTGAGAGACGGGGCTGTCTTTACTCCGGAACGATGCAAATATAAAGTTTATATTATAGACGAGGTCCATATGCTTTCAGTAAATGCTTTCAATGCACTTCTGAAAATTATGGAAGAACCTCCCGAATATGTAAAGTTTATTCTTGCCACTACGGAAGTTCACAAGGTACCGGCCACGATCGCATCAAGATGTCAGCGATATGATTTCAGGAGAATTCTTCCTGAAGATATTGCAAAGCGTCTTTTATATATAGCTTCACAGGAGAAAATTCTCCTTGATGATGATGCAGCTTTTCTTATAGCAAAGCTTGCAGACGGTGGAATGAGAGATGCATTGTCACTTCTTGACCAGTGTATCGCTTTTTCTGAAAACATTGATTCTTCTGTTGTTTCAATGGCAGCCGGAATTGCAGGAAGAGATAAAGTGTTCGGCATTATCGAAGCAATAACTGACAAATGTCCTGAAAAAGGAATAGCATATATCGATGAGCTGTATGCAGGTTCAAAGGACATGTCACGTTTGTGTGAAGAACTTATCTTCCAGTTAAGAAATATTATGCTTATTAAAATTGATCCTGCGCAGAAATCAAATCTTTCCTGTATGCCGGATGAAATAGATAAGCTTTCCGCAATAGCAGAGAGAACAGATCTTCAGACAGTTCTTTTTGATCTTTCTGCAGTTCAGGAATGTTCTGAAAAAATGCTCAGAGCCATTAACAAGCGAATTGAACTTGAGATGTGTATTATTAAGCTTTCTTCAGGGACAGCTCAGACAGTATCTTCTGTTCCTCAGAATCTTACTGATCGTATTGATGAACTTGAAAAAATGATCACTTCTCTTAAGTCAGGAAGGCAAAGCATTTCTGCAGAAACATATACAGGAAGACAGAATATTGTTCGTGAGGAACCTCAGGTCGATTTTTCAAAGCTTGATCCTAAAGAAACCAGACAGGTTATGAACTGGGCAGAAGTTCTTACTAAATTTTCCGAAACAAATCCGGCTGTTTCAGCAAGTCTGACTGATTCTCAGGCGTTTGTCAACGGCAGCGGGTTGTTTATAATAGCAAATAATCCTTTCTTTATTACATTGTTTAAAAATAAAACAAATGCATCTATGCTTGGTGATGCTGTCGAAAGCGTTTTAGGTAAAAGATATGCTATCAGAGCAAAATGCAAGGTTGAAGCAACAAAGGAAGAAAAAAATGCTATAAAGCTGATTGAAAAGGCAAAAAACTCAGATCTGGAAAATTATCCGGAGGGGTAACCGGTTAGTCAGCATCAAATATAAAATAAAAATCTTAAAAAAGAGGAGTTTTAGAAGATATGAAAGCAAGAGTACCAAAACAGAATGCCGGCGGCGGCAACCAGAATATGAACGCAATGATCAAACAGGCTCAGAAGATGCAGGATGAGATCACAAAACTTCAGGATGATATTGAAGAACGTGAATTTTCAGCTACTGCAGGCGGCGGAGCTGTTGAAGTAGTTCTTTACGGAAAGAAAACAATAAAGACTTTAACAATTAAGCCTGAAGTTGTTGATAAGGAAGATGTTGAAATGCTTCAGGATCTTGTTATAAGTGCTGTAAACGAAGCTATTTCAAAAATTGAAGAAACAACAGAAGAAGAAATGTCAAAGATCACAGGCGGTGTTTCACTTCCTGGATTATTCTGATAAATGCCGGAATCCAATGCTTTGCCAATAGTTCTTCTTGCCGAGCAGTTTGCAAGACTGCCGGGTATCGGAATGAAAACGGCACAGAGGCTGGCATATTACGTTACGTCTATGCCTGAAGCTGATGTCAGAGCATTTTCTGAAGCACTCTTAAATGCAAAACAGAACATAAGATTTTGTTCTGTTTGTATGAATCTTACAGACAGGGATATTTGTCCTTTATGTATGAATACTCAGAGAGACAGAAGCGTTATCTGTGTTGTTGAAGGACCAAAGGATGTTACAGCTGTTGAAAGAACAGGTGAGTATAATGGTCTTTATCATGTACTTCATGGTCTTATTTCTCCTATTGACGGAATAGGTCCTGAAAAACTAAGGATAAAGGAGCTCATTGCTCGTATTCAGGCTGATTCATCGATTACAGAAGTAATTATGGCAACAAATCCTACTGTTGAAGGAGATGCTACAGCGATGTACATCTCAAGGCTTTTAAAGCCTGCCGGAATAAAAGTAACAAGACTTGCGTTTGGTCTTCCTGTAGGCGGAAATCTCGAATATGCTGATGAAGTAACATTATTCAAGGCAATCGAGAACAGAAATGAAATTTGATAGTAAAAAAAACTCATGGCGATGCTGCCATGAGTTTTTTGTTTTTAAACAATGCTGTTATTATATGTTGAAAAAAGTCTCTGCATTTCTGCATGTCATATCGAGGATATCCTGAGCTGAGGAGGATCTTATTTCTGCAGCTTTTTCTGCGATCAAAGGTATCATGGAACTGTCACAGCGTTCTCCTCTGAACGGGACAGGAGCCATATACGGGCTGTCTGTTTCAAGCATGAAACGATCATCCGGAATAATTGCAAGAGCTTCAAGAGCTTTTCGTGCGTTTTTAAACGTCAGTACACCTGTGAAACTGATATAAAGTCCCATGTTCAGATATTCTTTAGCCGTTTCGGCAGATCCTGAAAAGCAGTGTACGACTCCTTTTTCAGGCTTGTGTGCTTTCAGAATATCCATGGTATCAGTAAGAGCATCTCTTGAATGAATAATGACCGGAAGATGGAGTTCATTTGCAAGATCTATCTGTGCTGCAAATACATCCATCATTTTTTTTCGGTCATATCCTTCATAATGATAATCAAGCCCTATTTCTCCGATTGCTTTTATTTTGTTTCTGTTTTTTTCTGATATTTCTTTTAAATATTCAGCGTAGTTTAACATAGGAGAATCCAGATTTTCAGGATGTATACCGACAGCACAGTAAACAAAATCATATTTTGAGGAAAGCTTAAGCGAAGCTTCCGAATCTTTAAGATCCACAGACGGAAGCATGATATATTTTACTCCGTTGTCATGAATTTTTTTTAATAATTCATCTCTGTCACTGTCGAAAGCCTTATCTGTATAATGTGCGTGTGTATCAAAGATATTACTGAACATATTTTATAACCCGAGTTCCTTTTTGATTTTGTTGATTGAGCTTTTATCCGGAGTAAATCCGTCTTTTGTTGATTCGCCTGTAACCATTTTAGCTTCAGCAAAGAATTTTCCGGAATCAAACATATAATTTATGGCTGCCTGCTGATTGTCAAAATCAATTTTGGTTATATTACTTTCTGAACAGTTGATTATAGTAGTAAATGTGTACTCAAGAGAATCGGATACACGACCTCCGGTGGTCTGATTTATCATTTCCGAAAGTACTTCAACATTGATTTTTGAACGTGTTTCCTCAGTGAGACGTGGATTTCCGATAAGCTTTACTACAAATTCAGAACTGAGATACTGCATGCCGTCATTAAGACCTTTGAGATTGGTAGGTACTTCATAACTTACTCCGCCTAACCAGTCACATAAAGTTTCAACACCGAGATTTTTCATGCTGAGATATCTGTCTATCTTTATATCATAAACTTCTTCAACTGCATTTTTCAGATCAATTATTCCTCCGGAATTATAGATGTCTGACATTTTCTGTTTGTTGTAAAGTGTATCATTTGATATTGAAATAAAAGTAAATTTGTTTTTTACAGGAGATGTTCTGAGGATACAAAAAACAGTTTTTGGATATATTTTTGTCTGTGCTTCATTTGAAACTGACAGGTTTGCAGCGAGAAGAATAGTATTGTCATTTTTTTCTGTAGGCTTGTATGACTGGGCAGTAACGGTATTGTATGCATCATTTCGTCTTTCGAGCATTTTCTGATAATACTTTCCTGCCGGGATCCCGACGATCATAAGAGTGATGATCATACTGATAAGAAAAGGGATAGCTACACTTTCTTTTTTCCTTTTTTTAAACATAAACATGTTGAAGTCCTCCTGAAAACTTAAAAATAACATTTGCGCCAAAGGTCTTAAATGCAGATAACTGCGAGAATTCTAAATTTAACAATATTAACAGCCGGACTTTTCAACATCTGTTGAAACAAATGTTGAAAAGTTGAGTAATTATTGTTTAAAACTTTTTACCGGTAATATGCTATACAAAAATCAAAATAGGTAGTATAATTAGATTGTGTCTGTATTCAGATCAAAGCGAAAGCTGAATATATTTCATCCGGTATTCAATATCGGAAAGATCTGTTATGTCAGAAGCGATGTTTTGCTTTTTTGCGTAGTTGATCGTCTGACCGGTTCCGCTTCGGTAGTTTTTAACAAATGCAATAAGCAGATCAGAATGATCAACCATGTATTTGTTTCGTTTCATATAACATGTTCTGGAATATGATTCAGAAGTTGAAACTACAGAATCTGCCATACTGATAACAAGATCGTATATTTTTTTATCTTCTTCCGGAAAGTTATATCCCTGATTTTCCATTGGTTTTACACATATCAGACGAATATCGGGATTTTCCTTCTTTTTTTCAAGAACGATCATGGCTGCCCATAGGTCGATCCCTCTTGCAACGCCTGATAAAAAGTTCCGGTAACCGTTCTGAATACAATTTTCTATCTTGTCGGAAAGAAGATTTTTTATATATATTGTTTTTTCATCGTCACTTATTCCTTTTCCGGGTAGCTTTTCCGGACGGTGACCTGAAAAACAAACTGTTTTGTCAGTCAGAAATTTTCCCCCTTTAACAATGGTTCTCTAAATTATTATTTTAACATAATTAATTATAAATATCAAGACAAGGAGCTGTTTTATTTGAAAAATCATAAAAGAGCATGGGCTGAAATAAATCTTTCAAAGCTTGAGGATAATATCAATACAATAAGGTCTCAGTTTTCAGGAAATACTGAAATGATGGCTGTTGTCAAAGCTGATGCATACGGACATGGTGAAAAGGAGATCTTAAAAAAATTAAGAGAAATAGGAATAGGATATTTTGCTGTTTCAAATCTTGATGAAGCGATAAGTGTCAGAAATGTATGTGAAGGTGAAATACTTATTCTCGGATATACTCCTCCTGAATATGTTGATGAAATAATCAAGAACAACATTCTTCAGTGCATTGTATCAAAAGATCACGCTGCGGCACTGTCAAAAGCTGCTGTCAGCCAGGTCAGATGTCATGTAAAAATAGATACCGGAATGGGCAGGATAGGTTTAAAGCATAAAAATGTATCAGATTGCTGCGATGAAATAATGGAAATAGCAGCTTATAAAAATCTTTGTATCGAAGGCATTTTTACTCATTTTGCAGTTGCAGACAGCGATGCACCGGAAAATATTGAGTATACAAAAAAACAGGCTGACTATATCAAGGCCGTTTATTTTGAACTTGAAAAAAGAGGAATGAAGCTGAAGCATGTTCATTTTCTCAACAGTGCCGGAGCTGGATATCATTTTGACAGTACAAGTACTCTTGCAAGAATAGGGATCACAATGTATGGTTTGTATCCAAACTATCTTCTTGAGCTTCCATACAAAGTGTCTCCTGTAATGGAATTCAAGGCTGTAGTATCAGACGTCAAAACTGTCGAAAAAGGTGACTGCATCAGCTACGGAAGAACATATGTGGCAGAGGAAACAAGAAAAATAGCAACTGTAACTGTTGGATATGCAGACGGTTATTCCAGATTGCTTTCATCAAACGGACAGGTTCTGTACAAGGGCAGAAGATGCAGGATAACCGGAAGAGTATGTATGGATCAGATGATGATCGATGTAACTGATATTGATGATGCAAAGGCCGGAGATGTCGTAACTCTTATCGGAACAGACGGAGAAGATACGATCACTGCTGATGAGCTGGCATCATGGTACGGAACGATAGGATATGAGGTTGTATGCGGCATTTCCAAAAGAGTTCCGAGGATATATGTAGACTGAAATTACAGGTAAAAAACAGCATGCAAGTGTTTTTCTGCAAACAACAGTCGTATTTGACAAAAATACATTTCATGACAATGTTAAATTCATAGTTTATTCCTATTGATTTAGGATATATTTTTTAATATAATTAGAAAGTGACAAACTATTAATTTAAGGAAGTATCAGTACAAATGAGCGTAAAAGTTGTTAAATTTGGTGGAAGCAGCCTTGCAGATGCCAACCAGTTCAAAAAAGTTGCAGATATCATCAAATCTGATGAAAAAAGAAAATACGTTGTTCCTTCAGCTCCGGGAAAAAGGTTCAAGGAAGATACAAAAGTTACCGATATGCTTTACAAATGCTATGAGCTTTCAAAATCAGGAAGCAGCATATCAGAACAGTTTGGTCTTATCAAAGAACGTTATAACGGAATAATAAGTGACCTTGGAATAGATCTCAGTCTTGAAAAGGAATTTGAGGAAATAGAATATTGTCTTAAAGCAAAAAGCGGACGTGATTATGCAGCAAGCCGTGGTGAATACCTCAACGGAATCATTCTTGCAAAATATCTCGGATATGAGTTTATCGATGCTGCTGAAGTAATTTTCTTTGATGACAACGGTTCACTGATGCTCGACAAGACTATAGAAACTGTTCGTGAAAGAATAAAAAATGTTGAAAATGCTGTTATTCCCGGATTTTACGGAATGATGCTCAACAATGGAACCATAAAGACTTTTTCAAGAGGCGGTTCAGATATCACAGGTTCAATAATTGCCCGCGCAGTACGTGCTGAAATATATGAAAACTGGACAGATGTTTCAGGTGTTCTTGTAGCAGATCCGCGAATAGTTGATGATCCTGACGTTATCAGCACTATTACATACAAGGAACTCAGAGAGCTGTCATATATGGGTGCTACTGTTCTTCATGAAGATGCAATATTCCCGGTAAGAACAGCAGGCATTCCGATCAATATCAGAAATACAAATGATCCTTCTGCAGCAGGTACAATGATCGTATCTGAAGAAAACGGAGAGGAAACAGTTAAAAATACAATTACGGGTATAGCAGGTAAAAAAGGTTTCTGTTCTATAAACATTGAAAAAGCAATGATGAACAGTGAGATAGGTTTTGTTAAAAAGATCCTTGATATTCTTTACAGAAACAACGTTCCTTTTGAACATATTCCTTCAGGTATTGATACAATGAGTATTGTTCTCTATTCTGAAGCAATTGCAGGAAAAGAAGATCTTATCATTTCACAGATAAGAAAGGAAGTAAACCCGGATCATATTGAGATTGAACACAATATAGCACTTCTTGCAGTCGTTGGACGCAGAATGTACAAGACAAGAGGAACAGCAGCAAGAGTATTTGCAGCGCTTTCACATGCAAGAATAAACGTTAAGATGATTGATCAGGGTTCAAGTGAGATGAATATCATAGTCGGAATCGGAGAAAGTGACTTTGAGGACGCTATCAGATGCATTTACAGCATATTTGTTGATACTGTTCAGTGATATGCTTTAAATTTTAAATTTACCTGAATTATGCCGCATTAAACAGAATTATTCTGTTTTAAGCGGCATTTTATATTTTGATATAGGAGTGAATAAGTATATGTTAATTGAAGAAGAGCTGATGCTTACTTTAAGAATGATCATAGCTGCAGCGTGCGGCGCAGGAATCGGATTTGAGAGAAGCAAGCGTCAGAAAGAAGCAGGGATCAGAACACATATCATGGTCTCAATGGGTGCTGCACTAATTGTTATAGTTTCAAAATTCGGTTATCTTGATATCGTCGGAAAAGACGGTGTAAGTGTTGATGTTTCAAGAATGGCTGCGAATGTGGTTACGGGTATCAGTTTTTTAGGTGCCGGAATGATATTTTTAAAAGGAGGAGTAGTAAAAGGTCTTACTACAGCTGCAGGGATCTGGGCAACCGCCGGAGTGGGATGTGCCATCGGATCCGGATTGTATTGTGTTGGAATATCAGCTTCAGTAATGATAATTATCATTCAGCTTATTCTTCATATTTGTCTGAAAACGCCTGAGAACATGGAAACTGTAGATATTTCTATGAAAATAAAAGAGGAAAAAGGAGCTTTTGATAAAATAAAAAAATTGTTTGCAAAGAATAAATCAAGTATTCTTCATTTTAAGATCGTATACAGTGACGATCATACACAGCGACTGGAATTTACAATAAGGAAACCACAGAGCCAATCGATCGATGATATGTTTGATGAAATAAAAAATATATGCAGTATTATAGAATTTTCAATCGGAATATGAAAGGAATGTTTTAAATGGAAAATAAAAAAAAGAAAGCGACCAATTGTGAGAGCTGTACCAATTATGTCTATGATGATGACTGTGACTGCTATATCTGTCTTGTAAATCTTGATGAGGATGAGATGTACAGATTTATCCAGGGAACAAATTATAACTGTCCTTATTTCCTTCTTGATGATGAATACGGTGTTGTAAGACATCAAAATTAACTGATTGACAAATAATAAATATAAAGTTATAATTTTATTATATATATTTTTTATAAAAGGAGGAACTAAAAATGAATTTGGTAGAACATCTTGAAAAAATTGATATCGAAAATGAAAAAGAAAAAGAAGAGGAAAGAAAGAAAAAACTGTTTGATGAGGATAATACTGAAGATGCAGAAGAACAGTTTATAAAAACATACGGAACACAGCAATAGGGAGGAGAAATTAAAATGAATATGAAACAAATCGTGATGGCATCGGCATCGGTTGTGCTGTCAAAAGAAGAACTGACAGATCTTGCTGATTATTATAATTATATCGGTGATCTTTCAAAGGAACATTTTTCTGATATTCTTTTAAAAAGTGAAGTAACAGAAAATCAGGGAATACTTATTTATGCATATTGCTATTTGTATCTTAAGCTTACAATGCAGGATACAACTGTGCTGAATACAATAAAAAATGCATTTGGACTGCCGAAGTATACATTTATAAGCTGTGGAAATATTATAACAAGAAAAAGAATAGATTATATTCTTGAAGATTTTTCTAAAAATGGAAAATCAGCACATGATATTTTTAAGGACAATGATTCTTACATTACAAAAATGCTTGAAAAAGTTGTATTTCAGCCAAGATACAGTGATAAGAAAAAACTTTCAAATCTTCTTTCTTCTGAATATGAGCATCCTACAGACAGAAAATATCTGGACAATCTGAATACAAACAAAGCTTTTGAAAAAATCGTAAAGCTGTTTTTTGAGTATGGACTTGAAAGGATTCTTACAGTTCAGTATACAGGATCAAATATAAAAGTAACAGAAAAAAATATTCCGTATCTTTACAATGCAGTTAAGACTGTATGTGAGACTCTTGATGTGGATATTCCGCCTGTGTATGTTTCAAGCGGTCCTTTAAACGCATGTACAATAGGAGCAAATGAACCTATTGTAGTCATTTCAAATGCCTGTCTGAGTCTTCTTTCATATGATGAGCTTTTGTTTATTATCGGACATGAGATCGGACATATCAAAAGCCAGCATGTCATGTATCACACTATAGGAAATATACTTCCTTATATTGCGCAGATGATAGGAAACGTAACACTTGGAATAGGAGAAATTGCACTGAAAGGTGTAGTTTTGCTTTTGTACAACTGGTACAGGATGTCAGAATATACTGCTGACAGAGCAGGACTTCTTGCATGTCAGAATATTGATGCTGCGGTATCTGTTATGGCTAAACTCTCAGGATTTCCACCGAGCTGCTATGATGACCTTGATAACAGCGATTTCCTTGATCAGGCTGTTGATTTTGAAAATATCGTTGACAACGGTATTTATGAGAAGCTTGTCAAATTGTTAAGCGAGCTGAAAAAATCGCATCCATGGACTGTTCTGAGAGCGAAAGAACTCAGATCATGGTATGACGTCGGAGAATATGACAAGATAATGAATGTTAAAGAAAGAAAAAAGCAGGATGGGAGAAATCCGAAAAAAATAATAAATGATCTGTTTGATAAGAAGATTTTCTGTTCACACTGCGGAAAGCAGATATCTCAGTCAGATTATTTCTGTGAATACTGCGGCAAAGAAAATATATACAGAAAAGGTCTTTGATCATATCGGGAAAGGATAGATAGTTATGTACAGTTTTAATGTCGAGGATGCCGCTGAAAAGTGTGTTCAGTGGATACGTGAATGGTTTTCTGAAAACGGAAAGGACTGCAATGCAGTAATAGGCATATCAGGAGGAAAGGACAGCTCAGTAGCTGCTGCTTTGTGCGTAAAAGCTCTTGGAAAAGACAGAGTTATAGGTGTAATGATGCCTCAGGGCGAGCAGTTTGACATTGATTATTCAATAGATCTCTGTAATTTTCTCGAAATAGAAAACTATACTGTTAATATAAAAGATGCTGTAGACGGTGTTTACAGTGCTCTTGAAGGAAAGCTTGAAATACTGACACAGACAAGAAACAATCTTCCTGCCCGTATCAGAATGTCTGTTCTGTATGCTGTCAGTCAGTCAAAAAACGGACGTGTAGTCAATACATGCAATTTATCTGAGGACTGGGTAGGCTATTCAACGCGATACGGTGACGCGGCAGGGGACTTCAGTCCTCTTTCAAAATTTACTGTTGCAGAAGTAAAGGCAATAGGAAGATATCTCGGACTTCCTGAAAAATTTGTAGAAAAGCCGCCTATAGACGGTCTTTGCGGAAAAACTGATGAAGACAATCTTGGTTTTACATATGCTGTTCTGGACAAATACATCAGAGAAGGAATTGAACCGGATGCAGAGACAAAGAAAAGAATAGATACACTGCATGAAAGAAATCTTTTCAAACTTGAACTGATGCCGGTATTTGATTATTTTAAAAAATAAAAAAACGGACTGTTAAGAGCTTGCCTTAAAATCCGGTATAATAAAAAATAAGCACCTCAAAGTATTGAGGGTTCTTACGCAAAGTGCGGACATTATCATTTAAGTTGTTAATCGACATCTTAGGATGTCGATTAATTTTTTTGCTTAAACATAGGGCTATTGTGAATACATATTGAAAAAGCAATAGGGATATGATATAATATAGATAGCCCTATTAATGCAGAAAGGAATAGAAATATGAGATATTCAAAATCATATAACAAGCAGAATGACGTAACCTATGTGTACGAAGTTGAAGAAAATTACTGGGATAAAGAAAAAAAGCAGGCCAGAAACAAAAGAAAACTGATAGGAAAAATTGATCCAGTTACAGG
>JAZUJY010000262.1:0-22395 GCA_045643005.1 Oscillospiraceae bacterium
TGCACATGTAATACATCCCGGAAGTTCCGGATAATTTACAACATATCCGCCTTCTTCTGTATCTGGCACTATTTCCATGCGATACGGAAGTTTCATATATTCTTCTAAAGTTTTCATTGCATTCACTCCTCACTTTCTATTCAAAGCTCTGCTTTTAACAAGCAGAGGCAATTCGAAGAATTGCTTTCGTTCAGTAGGAGATTGAACTCCTACTGAACGAGAGAATAGACCCCGCCGCCTATAGAGGCGGGGGATATCCTCTGTGTTGTTATAATAATACATCATATATAATAATTTGTAAACATTATTTATAAAACTTAGCAATAAATAACAAACTGTCAGCATGATATAACATAAAATACGTCAATAATGAAATAAAAAAAGGTCTTAAACTGACAAAAAACCGGTCCCTCAATCTGAAGAACCGGTTTTTTATTTATTATCGATCAAAAAAATATTAATCAACAGTTTTAACGTACATTTGCAGAACCGACTGCTGATAAAGCTGTAAGTCTGAACAGGACATTCTCCATATCCCGTTCAGGTGCGTGATACGATCTGATCACTTTTGCTGATAAAGATATCAGATGAGCTTTTCAAACATATTCAACGCTCTGTGTTGCTATCCTAATCATATTTTTTTCCGAAAAGTGCGCCTATTTTTTTCAAAGCGCGCTCAAGACCGCTGTTTATCTGAGGCAAAAGATCGGTATAGTCCTCGTCGGTCTCAGTTCTTTCATCACTCATCAGATCAGATATATCATTTATTAATGATACTGAGTTATATCCGTTGTCAACTGCGTCCAGAGCCAAACCTGCCATATCACCTGCAAGCTTACTTAATAATCCCAAACCTATCTCATGAAGTACACCTTCCTTGATTCCCTCCACAAAATCAATTAAGTTATTGATATTGTCAAGAGTAAATTGTGCAAAGTTGTTCAGTACACTTTCTCCTTCGATTGCATAATCATACAGAAAATCGATCGTCTGGTAATGTACTTTCATTGCTCTTCCGATTGCCACAGCTGATGACAATACACCCAGAGATGCGCCTATAACATCATTGCATACCGCTGCACTTGCGACCAATGAGGCTTCAGCTCCTGCTGACCCGAATACCTCTGCTTTGGAAACAGCTTTTTCAAATATGACCGTATTGATCAGAATAATAAAATCGCCAACAGACATCGTAAGCTGTACTATTAATGTATTAACAAAATACAAGTACGAAAATACGTCATCAGCAGAGCCGCCTGCTTTTGATCCTGACAGCATATATGATGCGGAACCGGTTTTAAGGTCTGTTGCTATATATGCCGTTCCGTTCCATGCACCGATAGAAATAGTTTCAGGTATAACATCCACAACCATTCCTGCATTTACAAAATCTTTTATTTCATCTTTTACGGACGATGCAATATTCATATCTTTAAGCAGATCAAAATCAGAATCACTTACAATATATACCGGATCTATATTCAGCTTTGAAGCTTCACTGAAAACAGTAGCTGTAGAAATACCGCCTGCTGATCCGCAGAAAAATGTATTGAACACTTCACTCTCATTATATGATTCAATATATGCCAGCGTCATGACAAAAGTCTTTTCTTTTTCTGTATCTCCGCTGAAGCTTATCGCATTATATTTGTTGTAAGCAGCATCAATAAAGAAAGAACCATCTGTCAGAGAATTTACGACTCCGAACTTTTTCTCCGTATTAAACTCATATCCGGTAATCGCAAGTCCCAGCTGTCGGGTCTTGCATACATCATACGTCTTTTCAATATACGCTGAATCTGAATCACATAATACAAAATAATGCTGTCCCAGATATGATGTAGTTATTTTAAACTTTTCATTTACAGAAGCGGAAGGATCGTTTTGTATTTCTTTAAAACTCTTCTCTGTTTTTTCTGCCTGAGCCAAACCGATATTCTGATAATCCAGATTTACAGCATAATATGAACCCGCTACCAGATCATCACTCAATATAGTTGTTCCGCCTGAATTTTTCAATGTTGTTGAAAGCTTCTGAACCGATCCGAGTGAAACTGCTTTTTTAGCAATATATTCCTCATCTCCAAAGGATACTACAGGAACAACATTTACAAGATACGCAGGAATATCACAAAGTGATTCACTGCTCTCAATTATTTTTCTGTCATCTTCGGTTGCCGGCTGATATGTTATGTTTATCGGCACTGCATGAATATCAGAAAGGTATTTTAAAGATATTTCTTCACCGTCAATACTGAAAGAAATATAATCCTTCATGCTTTCCGACAAAGCAGAATATCTTTTATCCACTGACACTATACTGTATGGCAGTGTATCTGACAAATATCCTTCATCCCTGCTTTCAATAAATCTGTGAGTTACTGTAATGCTGTCCGGAGCAGCTTCCGGTTCTCCAAAAACATCGGGATATTTTTCAGAAAGGGAGCTGCAGTTATCAAATACCTTTTTCTCATTGTCAGTATAATTCAAATCAAAATCTTTGGTTGAAGTAACCAGCTTTTTAAAGCTCGGATCCATCGGTACCCATATTTTATCACCGGTGTTATTTCCTGCACCACGGTAGTCAGTATAAGGAACAAAAGCCTCTGCCCATGTGTGCTCCAATCTGAATCCGTAAATACTTCCGTTTGACATAATGCATTTTACATTGTTGTTTCTGGAGGTAAGAATACGTCCTGCACTTTCGGCATTTTCTGCACCGGTAATGTCTATTGCCTGCTGTGCCGTTATTTCAATTATACCTGAAACATACTTTGCAGGTATTTCGGCTGATCTCAGCATATTCACCAGCAGCACAGCCTGATCGATATCATTTCCGCCAAGCTCTTCAAGCGTAACAGCGGCTCCTTTTTTCGAACCTGCATATGCTTCATAATTTACATTGAAACGTATATAATCATATATTTCTTTTGCCGATCCAAGTTCCTTGGCAAGTGATACCAGATTCTGAAGTTCTGAAAGATCCTGATCCGGGATCAGATCTTCAGATACCGGAGGAGCAAGTACTTTTTCCGTGAGACCGGCATGCTCCTGATACTGTATTTTTTCCGGATCAGCAGTATAAACAGCTTCAGACGGTACAGCATCCGAGTTGAATGAACTGCCTTTTTCTCCATACATCTCTTCGAGGATCGCGAGGCTCTGTTCACTGTTGATACCGTTTCTTATATTGTCAACAGCTTCTTTTGCCCTGCCTGCTTTTATTGATATTTCCGCAGTGTATTTATCCTGACGGGCCTGAAGCTCTGCATTATCCAGGCAAATCTTTCCCGCATCCGGATCATAAGCAGACTTTAACTCTTCTGCTATTATTTCATCAAATTCCGAACAAAGAAGTTCAGTAGCTTTTTTATCATTATCACTGTATGCTTCAGATAATTTCTGAAAAGTAACTCCGGCAGGATCCGACAATACTGTTTCACTTACAGAAACAGCTGCTTTATGAGGTTTGTAAAACTGATAATAGTCTGAAAGCTTTACATCAGCAGCAGACTGCATTAAAAGGACTGATGTAACCGCAAATGCAGCAGAAGCTGACATAATTCTGCATAATTTAGTCTTCATCTTTATTCACCCTTTTCCTGTTCAAAAGTAATATTCCGAAAATACTTAATATCGAACTGATCCATATTCCTGCCGGAATATCATTTTCACCGGTATCAGGAGAAGAAGATACTTTTTGTTCTTTTTTATTTTCTGAATATGTGAAACCATCATAATCAAGATCTTTCGAATCAGAGTTCACGGTTACCCTGAGAACACCTGAGTAGCTGTGTCCGTCCTTTAAAAGATCATGGCGAATAATATCATATGATGAATACTGCCTGCTGTCACCAAAATTATTGTTCTGTTTTATTGAAGCGATCAGCTTGTTATCAGCGGTATCAAAAATATCCACTGTGATCTCTGCATTTTTAATTTCACCGTTTCCGTTTTCTTCAACAGAAAAATCAGCTCTCATATCTTCACCGGATTTTGTAAATTTCAGATTTCCTGTAAATCCGGCGCTGTCTTCCACTATTGAAAATTCTGTACTGTCAGACGAAAGAATATCTGAATCCTGTTTTACTACTGCATTTACAAGATATTTTCCGGCTTTCAGTTTTCCCGGAGCAGCTGCATCACTGAAGTCAACAGAACCTCCTTCAAATAATGTGCTTATATTGTGTTCAAACATAAGAACTTCGCTGTTTTCTTCATCTAAAACAGACACTTCAAGAACAAGATCGTTTTCCGCTGAATCAGTATTCAGATTTGATACCGTACTTGAAAGATTGACAGGAAGTGCTGATGAATATTCTTTTTTATCAGGATCTACTGTATTTGAAACAGAAGTGTTTCCTGATATTCTGAATTTGGTATCAGCCTCTGCGATAACATCATCTGAATCAGACCATGTTATTTGAGCCTGATATTTTCCTTTAAGGTCAACAGGAATAGTCCATTCCTTATCGAGATCCAGATTGATGTCTGCATCAAGCTTCTGATCCCTGATATCATCAATTACAGTCTGAAGATTTCCGAATTCATCGTATATTTCGATTTTTACATCTGCTGTCTGACATAAAGCTTCGGATACTGTATCAGTTGAGATCTTAGCGCTTTCTCCGTTTGCATATATCTTTCTGTCAGTATTTATAGAAGTCTTAAGAACTGCATCAGCAAAAGGAATTATACACTCCTCGCTGACATTGTTTGCATTGTCAACTGCGAAAATATGAATATATTTTTTTACCTCATTGTCTTCAGGTTTTATACTGAGAACAGCGTTTCCATCGGCATCAGCTTTTACAATATTCTGAACAAATTCATTGTTTTCATCATATTTTACCAGTGAAGGATCCGGATCTGCGCTGTTGCTGAGCGCTGTTGCAAAGCCGGCAAGACCGCTTTCCATACTCTGTTTTTCAACGTTGGAATTAATGATGTCCAGTTGATCGTCTGACGGATCGGCACTTATATAATATTCATAATTTGTCGGATTATCCTTTGAATGAAGAGTTACTCTTGCTTCACCTTTGTCAAAAGAAACATCACTCTGTACCGGCTTGTCAGGAGGTGTAACATCATAAAACGAACTATCCTTTGCATCAGTCATTCGGGTAGTCTGATAAAGATAGAAAAGCGTATTGGCAAGTACTTTTCTCTCATCATCTGTTGCGTAACCGTTACTGTGTCCGGTCTGTATCATAGCCAGATTGTTGTTTGATACAAGATAAAAGTCCGGATGAGGATTTGTTTCTTTATGATCAAATCCAGCTACATTAAGACTCATCCATTCTTCAGCAGCGAGTGTACCGCCAACATACTGGCCAGACGAATGACACGTCGGAACTTTAAGTTCTCCGCGAATTTCCCACGGATAATTTGTGAGCGTTCCTATTTTTAATACTTTAACAGATTCTGTCTGATGTATAGTGGTGTCATTGATAACAAGTATTCCGAGCTGTTCTTCAAATTTGCAGAAATTCATATGTCCAAGATTTTTGCACAAAGTATCATGACCGAACAGAACGCCTCTGCCTTCATCAACGAATTTTTGTGTTTCAGTATAAGCCGAATCGCTCAGATCACAATTAGAATTACAGTCTGATGATCCAAAAAAGATAACATCATATTTAGAATTTCCTTTTGAATCATACAGTACAGCAGCAGGGTCTGCGTTGAACTCACGAATATTCACAGAATCAATATCAAATTGTTCCTTTCCTGCCGGGATATCCGAGCCTTCCAAAGGTGCTGTCATCCATTGTGAAAGATACGGCTGTAAAGGATAGACGTTAAGAACTTTAATCTTTTCAGATTCATTCCAGATGGAACGAGTTTTCCATTCTTCGTTGTCAACTTTTCTGTTAAGTTTATAAGTATATGTACTTTGACTGTCACTTATATCATTCCAGGAAAGTGAAACCTCTGAGCTGTTTTTATCGATTTCAGTATGTAAAATAAGATCTGTTTCCGGTTTATTCAGAACAGAGATTTTTTTTGAACCGGATACAAGTACTTTACCATCTGAATCCAATAATTCCGATGTTACAGTTACTGTTCCGGGTTCAGATGCTGAAAAACAAAGTATATCATCAGTCAAAATATTTGAACTGACTATATTGCTTCCTTCAGTATCATCAACTGATGCAGGCAATAATAGTTTCTTTGATTCTTCAGCAATTATCTTTCCGTCTGATTCTGCTTTTACAGAAACGCTGTATTCTTTTTCCGGTGCTGATCTATAGAAAATCAGATTCTTTATTTTTACTTCACTGTCTTCACATGCATACAAAGAACAGTAATCAGGCAAAGGACAAATCGCATCAAAAACTGTTTCTTCTGTTACATCAGAATCTGCATTTAAAATATCTGTTTCGGAAGATTTTATAACACATATTTCTTTTGTGTCTTCAAATAGTTTTGAACCGTTGTATATACATTCTGCTTTGAATACATACTTATCATCCGATGATGTGTCTATTTCTGATATGATCATCGGTATTTTCACAAGTGTTTCTGAAGGACGAAAATCAACCTTTTCTGATTTTTCTGTAACTTTCTCATCATTTTTATACAGAGCCATATTAAACTCAGCACTGCCCGCAATATTTGAAGTATACAGAAGAGCACAGGAAGCTGTTATATTTGTTTTTGTATTCTCTCTTAGCTGTTCATTATCAAATTCAATATAAAAATCACTCAGTTCAGTTTTTGCTTCAGGTGTATTTTCTGTCATTCTGAGATTTACAATATTCTTTGCAATTTGTTCTCCAAGACTGTTATACAGTTCTGAAACCGTATAGATCCCATTGTCTGAAGGGTCAGAAAATGTGAATTTGAACGGTTCAGAAGTAAATGACGTTTCATCAGCCTTAAGCATCAGCTCTGATGAATTTTCAAAAATCTTTTCATCGCCGTTATACACTGAAAAGACTAAAGAACAGTTTTCGTCCTCAGTTGTTTTAAATGATCCTTTCATTATTGCAGAAAGTTCATCAGAATGTCCGGCATTCAACTGTACATTTCCGAGATCAGTAGTAAAATCAGTGACCCTGATACTTCTTGAGACATCAATTTCAAGAAGCAGCTTCAGGGCAAGAGCTGTAATACTAACATCATCAGCGAAACTTCCATTTGTTTTTTCTGCATTTTCAAGTTTTTCAAGTATCAGAGCCTTGTCATATTTTTCATTCATTCTTACAAGAGCAAGGTCTTTATAAAGCGTTTTTTCGATTCCTGCATCACTGTAATCATCAGAAATATTATTTTCAATATATTTCTTCATATTATCCGGAACGCTGATATCCTTTTGTGATATCGTATAATATTTTCCTGCGATTCCTGCAGCCATTGCAGTCAGAACAGGATCTCCGTAGCTGTATTCATTGTACGAACAGCTTCCGTCATCAGCAGCACTTGCGGTAATATACTCTGCAAGCTTATCAGAAGAAATGTTGTTTTCATTATATCCGGATTCAACTATGGCTTCCAGCACCAGAACAGAATCCAGTAAATCACTTTTATAGCCCCTGATAAGTCCGAATCCGCCGTCTTCATTCTGACTGTCTTTGAGGAGGTCAAAATAAGCGGGGTTACCAAGTGCTGACAGCATTCTGGCCTCAGTATCATTGTTTTTCATGGAATTATATTTTTTTCCTGTCCACTCAGCATATGCTGAAACATCATTTCCTTCAATTTTTCTGAGTACTCCTAATGCTGAGGCAGTATCGTTTATGACTGAGCTGTCACCGATACTTCCGTCTTCATTTGCTCTGCTTTTCAGGTATTCAGCAGATCTGCTGATCAGATTCCGGTATGTTTCCTTTAAATCTTTGCTTACAGAATTCTGCGATTTCAACTCGATCACAGAACAAAAATTCACTACAATAACAACGGAAAGAAAAACAGATGTGATCTTTTTTAGTCTTTTCATAATTATTTTCTGATTTCTCAGATCAAACTCCTCCTTTAATAAATTTTATTCTTTAAAATAACGCCATGTGTTTCACATATTATCCGAAAATCATCAGAATAACAGTCTCCGGACCAGACCGTATTCATCCCGTTTAATATGTCATCACAGATCTATAAATAATCAGAGGTATATGTAATCATCTGTCTGAATCAGTATATAAATGACAGAATTTCCTTTTTCTTATATATATCTCTGAAATTACATTCTCCCCTGCCAACTGTATTATAACATCGTTTGTATAATTTGAAAAGATGTATTACAAATTATTCTTTCTTTTGTTATTTTTATCATTCAAATATAATAACGAAGAGGACATCCCCCGCCTCTGCAGGCGTCGGATATCCTCTTCGTCGTTTATTTATTCTGTTCAGCTATGGATTTAAGCAGAATAAGATCTACAATATTAACACTTTTGCTGTTGTCAATATCAAATACTTCATCATACTCAGAACCTGAAATGCCAAATAATCTTTTTTCCATGTATTTCACATCAGAAGCATCTATGACTCCGTTATTATCAATATCTCCTTTTAAAACCTTATCATCCGATGTCTCCCCTGAACCTTTCTCTCCCGGGACCATGATCTTTACCGACGTCAGCGTTGTACCTGAGCCGTACGGTGAAATACAGAACTGATCCAGTTCACTGTATGAAACACCTGATTCTTTAAGTGCATTTTCAATGTCGGACGACATAAAGCAGGCTCTGCTTCCGTTTGAATATGAAGGCATTATCGATTTCCAGATCTGATTTGCGCCCCACTTCTGAATCACTATCTGCGGTGCTGACATTCCGGTATACTCGACTTCCACTGCATAGTCAGAGAGCTTTCCCAGTTCGTTTTTATCAAGCTGTCCTGCAGCGCTCCAGCTTCCTTCGTCACTAGCTTTTCCGGTAAAAAGTGTTTTTTCCGTTTTATATCCGCTGCACGGATACTTTGTGACTTCGCTGTAGCTTCTGTCACCAAGAGGCGTTTCGCCCTGAAGTTCAAACAGCTCTGAAACCGTAACAAATCTGTATCCCTGTTTTTTCAGCTCCGGCAAAGCTATCTTCAAAGCATCAACAGTCGGCTGATTTGCTTCACTGTCATGCATGAGAATTATCAGTCCGTCTTTTGCTACTCTGAGGATCTCAGCAGCCCTTCCGGAAGGTTCTGTTGAAACATCCTCTATCATGACACCGCTGATAAAGGTCTGATCTATCGTTTCATACACCTGCGCACTTGTGTTCAGATACGGTGCACGGAAAAATTTTGTATGCTCTCCTGTGATCCTGTACACATAATCATCCACATATGACACTTCCTCAAGCATCTCAGCCTCCGACTTGTCTGTCATATACGTATGCGACTTTGAATGATTTGCGATCTCACATCCCATATCGTAGGCACGCTTTACTGATTTTTCAGACATGGAATTTATATTCTGACCAATAAGGAAAAATGTTCCCTTTGCATTATATTCCTCAAACAGATCCAGTATCTGAGTTGTAACTGTTGTATTCGGACCGTCGTCAAATGTCAGAGCAATAAGCTTCTCTTTTTCTTCTGCCTTTACAAATACTGCTGAAGAAAATGACGAAACTGCAACTGCCGCTGATACAGCGACTGAAAATATTGTCTTAACTATTCCTTTCATAAAAACAGCCTCCTGTCTGCAAAGTTATCATAAATATTCAAAAGAAAATATGAATGTCACATATTTTTAAAGTAACAGGTTTTATCCTATGAAAATAATTATACCATAGGCTTATCCTATATTCAATTGTTTCTTTGTTCTCTCTTCAGAATAGTCCGGTTTTATTTTTGTAAAATTAAAAGAGCAACCAAAATCAGCTATTAATGCTTATAATGTTACTAAATCTTGCGAATTGTTATGAATTCTATTGCAACATTGACAATTATGCTGTATACTTATGTTATCAGGGTATTTTATAAGTGATGGTCAATTCTTATCGGATACCGGAATATATGAATTTTATTAATTTATTATTAAATAAAGAATCATTCATTCACTAAATTTAGTTAAAGCAATATTTTAGGAGGAAATATAAAAATGCGAAAAAACGAAAGAACTCCACTTGTGAAACACATCTTTACAGCTGACCCGTCAGCACATGTATTTAATGGAAAAATATATATTTATCCGTCACACGATGTAAAAAGAGACGTTCCGGACGATGACGACGGAGATCAGTACATGATGGAGGATTACCATATCCTTTCCATGGACAGCCTCGACAGTGATTGTGTTGACAACGGATGTGCACTTCATCAGGACGATGTTCCGTGGGTTTTAAATCAGATGTGGGCACCTGACGCAGTTGAAGTAAACGGAAAATATTATCTTGTATTCCCTGCCAAGGATCATGACGGCATTTTCAGAATCGGTGTTGCAGAAGGCGACAAGCCGGAAGGTCCTTTCAAAGCACAGGAAAATTATATAAAAGGAAGCTACAGTATTGATCCATGCGTTCTTAAGGATGACGACGGAAGACTGTACTGCTACTTCGGCGGACTCTGGGGCGGACAGCTTGAAATGTGGCAGTCCGGTTCATTCAACAGAGACGAAAGAAGACCTGAAGGGGACGAACCTGCGATCGGTCCGATGTTTGCAGAATTCAATCAGGAAATGAATGCTTTCATCTCAGAACCAAAACACATCCAGATACTCGATGAAAACGGAGATCCTATCAAAGCAGGCGATGAAGACAGAAGATACTTTGAAGACCCGTGGACCTACAAATTCAACGGAAAATATTATTTCTCATATTCAACAGGTACAACTCATTACCTCTGCTATGCAGAAGGAACAGATCCTGCAGGTCCGTTCACTTACAAGGGAAGAATTATGGAACCTGTTCTCGGATGGACAACACATCATTCAATTCTTGAGATCGACGGTGAATGGTATCTGTTCTATCATGACTGCGAACTTTCAAAAGGCGTAAATCATGAAAGAAACGTCAAGTATACAAAGCTTAACATCAGCGAAGACGGCACTATTGAAACCATCATTCCATATGATCATCTTCCTGAAGGAAAGATAACTTTCTGATAATAAATCAAATTATCTTCAAATATTAAACTAGCCGGTTTTCATATGAGAACCGGCTGTTTTTCATCTTTGAGTATATTTGACTGAATTTTCAAAAAGTGATAGAATATAACTATATTTCGTTTTTTTGGAAAGGAAGGTCCTGATATGTATTTCTTAATAAAAAACAGTCTGGTTTCAGTGGAAACACTTGATTTCAGGAAAAGCAAAAACCAGTATGTCGCCGTTATTTCTTCATCCGAATGGCAGGAGCACAAGGAACTGTTTGACATGGGGATAGAAATGGAACTTGATCCCGAACTAATTCACTCTACAAAGGTCGATGTGAACTACGATTCACTGACAGGCTCATTTTCCGTTCCTGACCGTAAAAATATTTCAGAAAAAAACATTACCTTTTCCTTCGCACTTGACGAAAAAGGTATCGTATTTATAGATGACACAGACTTTGTAAATAAACAGCTAGAAAATATCATACGCACAAAGAAATGGAATTTTCCGGGACTTGAAAGATTTATCTACGATTTTCTTGAAACGATCGTTGCAAATGACCAGGCTGTTTTAGAAAATATCGACAAGGAACTCGATACACTTGAATCCGATATTTTAGCAGGCTCCAAAAGTAACCCTTCAGTAAGAATAAGCAGAATAAGAAGCGATCTCCGTGACATGCGCATACACTATGAACAGCTGCTTGATCTGAGTCAGGAGCTTGAAGAAAACGAAAACAATTTTTTCAAAAAAAACAACATCAGATATTTTCATATGTTTTCACAGCGTGTTTCAAGACTTCACGATATGGCAAACTCACTGCGTGAATATTCGATACAGATACGTGAACTGTACCAGTCACAGCTTGACATCAGGCAGAATCATATCATGACACTGCTGACAGTGCTGACGTCCATATTTATGCCGCTCACACTGATAACCGGCTGGTACGGAATGAATTTCAAATACATGCCGGAGCTCGAAATGAAATTTGCATATCCGGCGGTTATTGTACTGAGTCTGATAATCGTGATAATAAGTCTGATATTTTTCAGAAAGAAAAAATGGCTGTAACATGAATACATATGATAAAAGCACGCAAACACATGTCTGCGTGCTTTTTTCATATATTAAAACATAGAAAAATCAAAATATACCGACTTTTTTCAAAAACGTTCTTTCAAAATATTAATAGTTAAGTGCAGAATGAATAACTTCATTTCGCTTTATCATAAAGTCAACAATGGACACCTGGTCGCCGCCGTATGAGTATACGCCGCCTCCGCCGAAACCGCCGAAGCCGCCCATTCCGCCCCAGTCGAAGCCGCCCATGTTTCCTCCGCCGTTATTGCCGCCCCAGTCAAAGCCTCCGTTGTTGCCGCCCCAGTTGAAGCCGCCGCCCCAGTCATCAGCACCAACTGCACCATACGGTTCTGCGTATGTCAGAGCCCAGCCGAAGCCGCCTCCGCCAAAGCCTCCGAAACCTCCGAAGCCGCCCATACCGCCTGCATTTGCTGAAACCTGAAGACCTGCCGCGCTCTTTGCGATGTTGCTTTCAAACTGATCAGGAGTAAAGAATGAATGTGGATCTGCCTTTGCGTCATCTCTTATTACCTTCGCATAGCTGTTTACAACTGCTTCAGGGTCACTGTACATGGATACGATCTGTTTTACATATTTTACATATCTGTCATAATAATCAGGAACTGACAGCAGCTTCTTTATCATTGGTCTGTCATCCAGGGTCGTGTTATAGATCGCCGTTGTTATGTCTGAATTTACAGAAGCACCATAATCCATAAAATTACCAAGACAGAGGTGATAGTCCCAGCCTACGAAATACATGATTCCGCCATCATCTATAAGATAGAAGTTGTGAGCCATCATGCCGTTGTAGCTGTCGTAGTTGCACATTACTGCATTTACTGCGATACCCTGCAGGAAACTGTCTACATCTATGATATTTTCAATTGATTTGTAATTGGATGTGTTCATTTTATCTATAGCATTTATAAGCTCTTTTATTCTGTCAAGTGACGCATCATCCGGTCCGGAAATGATTTTGTAGTTTGAATTTATGTCATCATTAGGTTTCAGAGCGCAGTAGTAGCCTGAAGCTTTGTACAGTGTCGGAGCCTCATGGGTGGAGTATCTCTCCATAAGTGTATCTCCCGGCTGCTCAGCCATATAGTAGAAGCTGTGAAGCTTGCCGTTTACACTGACATTTGTATGAGCACCTATCGGACCTATACCGCCTATATTGTGAAGAGCGTTGTAGCAGAGAATATCTCTCATGCATGAAGGATCTGAGAACATGTTGTTTATACACATTTCTGTAAGTCCGTGATAGTTTACATATTTATCGTACTTGTTGAATTTTATTCTCAGACTGTATTTTTCCGAATTTGCCTGTGAAGTGAACTGGTGTGAACCGTTTCCTTTGGTTCTGACACCTACATTGTAAAATTTCTCTCCGTCGATAGTTACATCAGCAGGGAAATAGTCCTCCTTGTCAGCCTCCTGAATGAATTTGTTCCAGTCAGGCATATTTATCTGAATATCATGAACGACTGACTGATCAAACAGATTTGAATACAGAAGCTTTCCTGCAACGGTGTTTGTTATTCCGCTGTATACGGAAGGTTTCGATGAAGAAGGTTTAAACGTCTTTGATGAATCACAGACTGCATTTATTCCTCCTACATACAGATCATACTGTGATGAAGGAGATACGCTTTCAGATGAAACAAAAGCATATCTGAATTTTTTGTATGTGTTCATTTCAAAAACAGGTTTATTTCCTGATACAAATGCTATCGGATTGTTTTTGGACCACTCCCTTGAAAATTCAAGGATCATTGCACCGTTTGCAAATGTACCGTTCACGTCTATAGGATCATCGCTTGCTGTTGCAAGAACATTTCCTCCGGTTATATTCACTCCTTCAGGAGCTGTCAGTGCCTTGTCACCACCGACAGAAACATCTCCGCCTGACACTTCTATCGTGGTTTCAGCCTGTATTGCATCATTTCCTGCCTTTACATGAACAGTACCGCCTGAAATAGTCACACTTCCCTTGGTTGATTTTATTCCGTCTCCGTCTGCATCAACAAAAAGTGTTCCGTCCTTTATGGTAACTGACGTCTTTCCGCGGATACCGTCCTCTGCCTCAGCATATACGCTGATGTCACCGCCGTTTATCTTCAGATCGTTGTTGCAGTGGATACCGTACTGTGCTGCAGAATTTACTGTAAGCTTTCCTTCGCCCTTGATAGTAAGGTCATCCTTAGCATAGATCGCTGCCATCAGATTCTCAGCATCTGCATTCATGCCGTCGGTGATAACGTTTTCCGTACCTGACTCAAGATTTATGGATGTGTTTTCAGCATTCTCTATAAATATGGCAGGAGCGCTGTTTCCTGTTATATTGACGCCCTTCAAAAACAGCTTTACAGTTCCGGGATCAGCTTCATTGTCCGGAACATTTACACATATCTGACCGTCGTTTAACGTACCGTCGATATAATAAATACCTGAAGCGCTGATCGTAACGATATTTCCTTTGGCTGAAACATTTTCACCTTCACATGAAGCGGATGAACCCTTCAGATGAATATATGATTCTGTTTCCTGCTTCTCCTCAGGAAGAACACCTGTGAGAAGTGAATTTTTAGCAATGATAAAGTCCGCAATATTGATTTTTCCGTTAAAATCCATATCAGCCGAATCCTTGTCAATGCTTATACCTTTGTTTCCGAGCATATATTCGGAAAAGATTTTCAGATCGGAAACGTTAAACTTTCCGTCCGAATTTACATCGCCTATCCCTGCAGCACTTGACTGTACTGAAAAGCCGAATGCACAGGTCAGCAGTGCAGCACAAAAGCTGCATACCTGTTTTCTTTGTTTTTTCATACCATTCCACCTCTGATAATTTATCCGGACCTGATCCGGGTAATATATAGCCCCATTTGCTTATAATTATACTGCCCGATATTTTATTTGTCAACAGCTATATTTTTGGTGAAATTATACAATTGTGTTTCAAATCAAGCAATTTCTTAATGTGAAATAAATAATGACATTTATAAGGCTTTTTTGTGTCATAAAAATGCCGTCTGAGAATCTCAAAAAACTCAAACGGCATTTATTAATTTATTTTTTCAGATCAGTAAAACATATATCATATTCAGAAACCCAGCCGTAATACTCACCGTTATCGGAATCTGTACATTCATACCACACACTGCCATATTATTTTCGGATTATGTGATGTTTGATCATGAAAAGCAGAGAGACAAAAAACGCAAAGATTATGATTATTTTTCAAATACTGCTTTCAAAACACGGCTGATGCCATATTCGTCTGTCCAGGCTGACTCTGTACTTACTATATTCCCTTCACTGTCCTGCCAGCCGACAAATACAAAGCCCTCATCAGGATATGCATAATAGCTCTGCTGCCATTCACCTGTTTCCTTCCACTGAGCGTTATAAACAGGATTGAACTTCAGACCGACGCATCCGCCCTCTCCGGCATATATTTCAAGAGGGAGCTTCTCATCCCTCTGAGGTGCAAGGGATAGTATCTCCTTCATCGGATTGCCTGTCGCATTCAGGTGTCTTAAAAGAGGATTGTTTCTTGTGTCGAGTTTTTCTATATGATTGTTGTGGCAATAGAAAAACTTTAATTTCTTATTGTATGAAATATCTATCTCTGAAAAATCATTGTCGTTGATATACAGCTCCACAAGCTCGCTGTTATGTGACACATCAATTTCAGACAGTCTGTTCATTCCTGCATCAATTCCCTGACATGCAGGCATCTTTGAAACATCGAGCTCTCCGATCATATTGTCCTGAACTCCGAAGATACGCATTGACGGCATTTCACCGGTTCTGACAGAAGATATTTTATTATGATACACATCAAGGAAAACCATATCCTTCTGACCTTCAAGGTCAAGGCATCCTGTAAGTCCGCAGCTTCTGAGATATATTTCAAAGCTCTGAAGAGGATAAACGTCCTCGTTTAAAATATGTATGCCGAAGCCGATAGTTTTGTTGTTTTCAACTACTATTCCGCTCGGATATCCGTTGTTTTCACACGCCTTGTCTGCTTCCTCAAAGCTCTTTGACTTGTCAGTTTTTGCATCTCTTCTTATTATTTTCTGATTTTCATTTACTTTCTCAAGATTTGTTTTTCCCTCATCATCCTTCAGATCAAAAAAGGAAACAAGTCGGTCGGTGCTGTCCGGACGATAGCGGTACGGTGCAAAAAATACAGAATAGAAAAATCGCTTTGTCTCATCTGCACCAAGTGACTTTACAAACAGATCGGTGGATACTCCTCCGTCCTCAACAAGTGCTCTTGCGTAATCATAGTTCTTTTCCCATTTTCCCTGACGTTTATCATCCGGAAGAAGCGGCGTTTCCTTTTCCATTCTGATAAATGTTTCAAGGTTTTTCATAAACAGTTCAAAAATAAGGTCATCATTTTCCGGATGTGAAACCTTTCCCGCAAAAACAGGACGAATATCATCATACCAGCATTTTTTCATCTTCATGTCTTCAAGTGAAGACACCATGCGGCAGTTTTCCTTGAATTTTTCTATATATTCATTGTAAATACTGTCCTTGTATTCAACAAGGTCATATATTTCATTTAAAAACATTCGTTTGTCTTCAAAGTACAAATAATCTGTCGTAAACAGCGGAAGATTCTTAAAATACGGCGTTATAGTAAAGGTGTCCATCTGCATCTTTCCTTCTTTTGGATTTGTCATAACCAGAAGATTTCCTACACCCTCTATTTCATACTGCTTTACCTCATGATACCTGTTATCAACAACAAAGCTTTCAAGGCTCCCTGTATTTATCTCTGTCACTCTGTAATTTTCCTTAAGCATTGCAAGTCCCGCATCAAGTCTGCGTTTTATCATTTTCATGTTTGTTTCATACATACTCATTCTTCAGCATCCTTTCATTTCTAAAGCATCTGTTTTAATTATACACAGCTCTCAGAATTAATACAATGGACAAATATTACTCATATGAGGCTTGTTTCAGCACGAACACAGCAGATGCTGCAAAAAATGGACGAGAGTACTGTCATTTTTCACAGTAATGAAGAAAATGTCTTTTGCCGGTAAAACGATGGTGCACTGATATGAGATATCACTGTATACAGATTCTGCCTTGTTTTCAGAACAAATGATTTTAGGTGTAAATTGAGTTTCAGCGAAGCGGAACTCCGGCATGCTTCCTGATACAAACCATCCTTTTTCTTCATCTCTGAACATATTATTTCTTGCTATTTCCCTGACAGGAATAATGCATTTTACTTTATTATTTCTTATTGTTTCAATTCCTGTAAAGTATAACTGCATTTTTTCGGCCATTTCAAGCGAGGTTTTGTATACCGGTTCCCATTCTTCCTGCGTCAGGGATGAAGATAAACGCATATTAATATAAATACCCATATAGTAATTCCTTTCTTTTAATATTCGACTTTAAAACAAATTTAAATGTCCGAATATGTGAACATATCACAATTTTAGCATTTAAAAATAATATTGTCAAGATTAAACATTGACTTACAATATTTTTAATGATATAATTTGTGAAAAGAACACAAATTTCCGGTGTTAATTTGATTCTTTCATATTTTAATAATTTTGTTTCGTGAAATAAAAATGAGGTACAAAAATGGATGTTAAAAAATTATTTCTCAGCAATGTGTATATAAATAAGCTTGACAAAATTAAAGAGATTTTAGCCGGTCTACATTTTGGAAAAATAATTACAGGAGAGGAAGGAAGCGGAAAATCAACACTTATGTCATTGCTTGGTATGCTGTATACAGGAGAAGAATACAGCATTCCGGGATGGGATGATCTTAAAACTTTAGTAAATGATGACGTTTATGTAATTAAGATATCTTTTTCTGATATTAAACCGGGTACATATGAGGATGTTGTTAATCAGATTTCAGAATTACTGAGAAAATTATATCTTCAGCACATAAATTTAATTTTATCCGAAAAAGAGCATTTCTACAGAGATGAAGAATATTTTATCGATATTCTCGAGAAAAAATGTGATAAACCTGAATTCGGACTTGGTAATCTTGTTCATCTTGCAGATGATGAAACTGATAAACGTCCTCTGCTGCTTGTTGATGAACCGTATAAACCTTTATATGCAACTGAAAACCGGGATTTTAATCAAATAAACAATTTTCTGAAGGATTTTTACAGGTTTACTGATATTGACGGTTTGTGTAAAATGATTTTTTTCAGCAGCTATTCTGAAAGATATTACCGGCATTCGTTCATTTATAATTGCTATAATACGGATATCTACAGTTCTAAAATGAATTCGTTATTCTTCCTCAATAAGCATGAATTAGTTGATTTCTTAAAAAAACAGAAAGTTGATATTTCCAAACTTGATTTTATTAATCTTCTTTCCGAAGAACAGAAGAAATTCAGAGAGTCAGAAATAAGATTTAATGAGCATGATTATCATTATAAATATGATAAAGCAGAAAAAAACTTTACGGATGAGGATTATATTTATTCTTTCAGATTTGCTTACAGCCTGGCAGGTCTTGAATTTAAAGAATGCAGCGAAACTGTTTCTGACATAACAGTTTCTGATCTTGATATTAAACTTAATGAAAAAAGACAGTCTGTAATAAAAAGAAAAAAGGAAAAGGAACTGAAGGAAAAATTACGGCATGAGCAGGAATTAAGAAATTATGCAAAACCGTTTCTTATAAAGTCAGAATTTCCGTCGGAATATATAGGAATAAGAAAATGTTCTGATTTTCCGGATACAAAAGAAATAATTGAACTTACGGAAAAACTGAAAGAACTGTATCGCCTATACCTGAACAATAATAAAAAGTCTGAGTCTGTTTATCACCATATGCAGGGATTTGACAGTGATAAGAAGACAGACTGGGAGTATGAGGATGAAGAACTGAAAAATAACCTGATTTTAAAATACGGATTTGATAAAGATAAAAGAGAATTGTCTGTAAATACAGGAAATGCATGGTGTCAGCTTAGTTACAGCAAAGATACTGACGAAAAAAAAACTAATTTGTATTCTATGATCAAGATTTACGCCTCTGTAAGAGACGAAAAGGTTAAGGATTTGTTTCTTGGTGCTGTTGAGTACCTTATATCAAATGGGGAGATCCATTTTTATTCCAAAGTTTCAAAATATATAAGAAATGACAGTATGTGTTTCTGGGTTAGCAGAAAAGGCTTCTTTTTACTTGAAAAATATTTTTCTGAAAAAGATATCATTAAGTCACTTTTATTTACTCCTTATCGTGGAAATCTCGGAATAAGCAGAGAAATACATGCCGGATGGGGTTCGAGTTATAACAGTTGTCTTACAGAATTGTTTGAACTTTATTTTCGCAGGATCAATAATGAAACTGAATTGAATTTACAGGATATGTATCAATATCTGATCGATATGTGGAACGGGGAATACGGTATAGAGTATGGTAATCCTTATTCTAAAGATGATGCTCAGTTACTTGTTGTACTTCTTGAATCTATGGCAGTAATAACCGGTCGTACTGAAATTGATGATAATAATTTTTTACTGTCTGAAGACGGTCTGTGGTGTACACTTTGCGAGTGCAAATGCTGGGCTGAACTCGAGGACAGAATTAACAGAACACATGAACGATAAGCGGGTCATAAACACTGAGGATATCCCCTGCTTCTGCTTGTTAAAAGCAGAGATTTGAAACAAAAACCCCATGAAGAATCTCATCTGAATAATGATTATTCTCCATGGGGTTATGGTATTTATTTTACCGGATTATTTAGATATGGCTGCGTTTCAATTTTGAATTCGTTGTTTCTGTATCCGTAATCTATTCTTTTGTCTTTCCTTGGCGAAAAATATGTTACCGGATGTACAACTGTGCCTGAACACGAATAAAGTTTTTCAGTAAGATATATTTCATCACGTCTGAGTAAACTCTGATCCATAAGTGAGGTATCATGTACGGCACATAGAAGCTGCGCATGTTCAGGATTGGTTTCAGGGGAAATAACAAGTTCTGTTATGTGTCGTGTCAGGCGTTCACTAATATTATTGTCATAATTATCAGCCAATACAAGGGAGCCGGTTCTGAAAGCTGTCATACAGACAGCAAGAAGATTATAATATCTTATAAATCCTGAGGACTGCATTTCAACCGGTACAACTGTTTTTATGCTGTCATTTATACGGTATACAATATCGTATTTATTTTCTGTTTCTTTAAGATCACATACAGACGGATCAGCATTTCTGAGTTCGTGTATGAACATTTTTCTGAATTCTTTATCCTGTAAATATGAAAAAAAGCAGAGGCCGTTTTCGCTGTTGAGTGATATTATTCCTGAAATAAACCACTGAATAGCATCGTAGGTTCCGGCGTAATTCCAGTCATTTGAACTTCTGAGATACAGACGGTTCCGGAGTGTCCTTTCTGCTATTGAGTGCTGTTCAGAGATATTTTCTCTGAAAGTATATTCTAAACCATTGCGGCTGAAAACAAGAGCTTCTCTTCCGTTAGGCCAGTAGTTCAGTTTCTCGGACAGTATTTCCGTTTCATTGTATGAAAAGCTGTATTTGTATCTTATTCCTTTATAAATATATTCAGCTTCAAAAGCTGTATATTCATTTTTATCACATGTAAAAGCAAAAGGTTCAAACGGAAGCTTTTCTCCCGGCTGCAGACATGAGTACTTTCCGCATATCATATCCCGCATTCTTATTAGTGCAGCAATGATATTACTTTTACCTGATGCAACATCTCCGTACAAAGCAACTATCGGAAGCACATTTTTCTTTCCGGTTGGAATAAGATATTTAGAAAGAGTTTTATCTGCTGTAGCAGTAAATGAAATGATGGTTTCTTCCATTACTGAACGAAAGTTTTTTACTGAAAAATTTAATATCATAATCTTATCCTTATGTTCTGAATTTTTTCAAAGCTCTGTGTTGTTATACGGTACTAAAAAAATAACAGTACAATAAAATTATACAATATTAAAAATTATTTTTCAATCCCTGTCATTTACGACAGCAGGCATAAAGAAGTTTTCAGACAAACATTGTCAGACAGGTACAGCAAGCTATTTTTTTACAATACTACCGATATATTCCTTGAAAAACATGGTGGGTTATGATATGATATGTATATCATCAGAAATGAGGTCGATACCTATGGATAACGAACTTATAAAAGCCGAGAACAATTCGGAAGAAATATATACCTCCATACGCTCCTTTGTGATAACAGCGCAAAATCGTGTTTATGCTGCCGTCAACTCGGCTATGGTCATAGCCTATTGGGAGATCGGTGAGCAGATCTACAAGGCTTGCGGTGAGAATTACAGGGCTGAGTACGGCAAAAATCTTTTGAAGTACCTTTCTGACAAACTGACCGTTGAGTTCGGAAAAGGCTTCACAGAACGAAATCTGCGCGCAATGCGACAGTTTTATAGCTGCTTCCCGAATCGGCACACACTGTGTGCCGATTTGAGCTGGTCGCATTACCGTATACTTATGAAGATAGCCGACAAGACTGTCCGTGACTTCTATACAGACGAATGTGCCAAATCTGCGTGGAGTGTTCGCCAGCTTGAACGGCAAATCAATACAATGTACTATCAGCGGCTGCTTGCAAGCAAGGATAAGTCATCGGTAGCAGCAGAGATACAGACCAGCACGCCGAAGCCCGAATATGAAAAAGCTATCAAAGACCCCTATATCATGGAGTTTTTGCAGATAAAGCCCGATACTCATGTGTATGAGAGCGATATTGAGCAAGCCCTGATAGACCACTTACAGCAGTTTCTTTTGGAACTTGGACGTGGTTTTTCCTTTGTATCAAGGCAAAAACGCTTTACGCTTGACGGTCAGGACTTTTTCATTGACCTTGTGTTTTACAACTATATTCTCAAATGCTTTGTGCTGTTTGACCTGAAAACGGATAAGCTCACGCATCAGGATTTGGGACAGATGCAGATGTATGTCAACTACTACACCAGAGAGCTTATGAACGAAGGTGACAATCCGCCTATTGGTATCGTGCTGTGTGCAGAAAAGAATGATGCTGTTGTAAAGTATACTCTGCCGGAAGGCAACAACCAGATATTCGCTTCAAAGTATTTCACCTATCTCCCGACAGAGGAAGAATTAAAACGGGAGCTGCGGATCGAGGATTTCAAAAAGAACGATGATTAACTTTCTATTTATAACAACACAGAGGATATGCCCCGCCTCTGCAGGCGACGGGTTCTATCTTTCCGCTCAGTCGGAGTACAATCTCCGACTGAACG
>JAZUJY010000263.1:0-19735 GCA_045643005.1 Oscillospiraceae bacterium
TTGTTCTGGTTGTTCCAGTCCTGATTCTGGTTCCACTGGTTCTGATCCCAGTTGTTGTTCTGGTTCCAGTTCTGATCCCAGTTATTGTTCTGGTTGTTCCAGTCCTGGTTCTGGTTCCACTGGTTCTGATCCCAGTTGTTGTTCTGGTTCCAGTTCTGATCCCAGTTGTTCTGGTTGTTCCAGTCCTGGTTCTGGTTCCACTGGTTCTGATCCCAGTTGTTGTTCTGGTTCCAGTTCTGATCCCAGTTATTGTTCTGGTTATTCCAGTCCTGGTTCCAGTTCTGGTTGTTCCAGTCATTATTCTGATTCCACTGGTTCTGATCCCAGTTGTTGTTCTGGTTCCAGTTCTGATCCCAGTTATTCTGGTTGTTCCAGTCCTGGTTCTGATTCCACTGGTTCTGATCCCAGTTGTTGTTCTGGTTCCAGTTCTGATCCCAGTTATTATTCTGGTTATTCCAGTCGTTATTCTGCTGAGGCTGATCCCATGACTGCTGCTGTCCGCCGCCGCCACCGCCGATTGTAAGATTGTTCATCTTTACATTTGCACTACCGTTTGAACGATAGCCTTCGATGTTGAGAGCAACTTCATACATTTTGCCCATCTTCATTCCGGCTTTTTCCCACTGTTCAAAGTGAGTTGAAACTGAAATGGTACCCTTGAGGTTCTTCATCTGGTAAACCTGTGCAGGGTTTGTCTGGTTTACGCTCCAGTACTGTTCAAATGTTTCAGTACCATGGATAGATGGCTGATTTACACGTGTTGAAGTGTAGATGTCATAGGTCTTTCCGTCTGCGGAAACAGTACCCTTGCCGCCTGTCTGTCCCGGCGGTCTCCAGTCACCCCATGCTTCAACGATGTAATATTCAACAGTTGGATCTTCTGTCCAGCCGTATACACACATATAGGAATTGCCTTCCGGTTTATAATCTACATCATAATCGATGCTGATCCCGCCGTAAGACTGCCAGTTCTGTGTACTGCCAAGCTTCTTTCCTGTACGGAAAAGACAGTTTTCGATATTGCTCCATGAACATGAGAATGCACCGCTGCTGCCAACTTCCATGTTGACAGAACCCTGTCCATTCTGGTTCCAGAGCTCATAATCGTAGCCGTCCTTGTTACCGGTCTGCTGCTGATCAGCTGCGTGAACAACTGAAGAAGATAAAAGACCTGTAGCAGGAGCAAAAGCAGCACCAATTAAAAATGCTGTGAAACAACTTAATGATTTTTTAGTTTTTTGTTTCATTTAACCACCTCTTTCTAACTTAAATAATACTATTTTAAGTAACGCATGTCAAGGTTGATACATGGAACAGTTGACTGTGTAAAAAAACAGTTAATATGCACAATTAAATTGCAAATTGTTTATAGTAAAAATATTGCTATGTGCTGATTGTACAGTAAGAGAATAAATAAACACGAAACGCTGTTTTTTATTTATGTATTATACAAATTTAATTGTGTTGAAATTGTGGCTTTTTGAAATTCGATAATTTTGTACTTATTGGTAGTAAAAAAATTACTAAGTCGAGGTAAAAATACTACTGGAAATAAGTAAAAATATTGCTGATTTTTTTTATATATTTAAGCTGAAAGTCATTTTTACTAAAAACGCAATATATAATATTAAATATAGGCAAAATTTAAAGATGAGTTAAGTGAAAAATGCCGCTGTTTTTTATAACGAGCTGATACAAAGCAATATCTGGTCAAAGCAGATTCAAAACTCTGCTTTTTACAAGCACAGCTTTCAATAAATCTGAGTTGATAAAAAAAACAAAATATGATATACTTGTCTCTGATACTACAGATTTTTCTTGATGATAAAAATTAAAGTGAGGATTATTTTATGAATATATATGATCTGGAGAAGTATACAGGAAATGATGCTCTGGAAAGAGCAGGGACACTTATAAGGACAGGAAAAGTTGAAAGTCCGACGCTTTCATATAACGAAGAATTTTATTACTGCTATGTTCATGACGGAAGAACGTGCTTTTCTCCGGAAGTTACAATTGAAGATGACGGTGAGATAACAGAATTTCATTGCTGTCAGAAGAAGATCTGTGTTCATGCTGCTGCACTGATATTAAAAATAAGACCGTCTTTTAAAGAGATGAGGCAGCGCGAAAAAGACAGGATAGCTTCTGATATTATCAAAATCTGCTGTCTGAGTGAAAAGGATGAAACGGATATTTATGAGCCTGATCATCTGAAGATAGAGCCTTATCTGCTATATGCAGACGGTGTGCTGAAATGCTCCCTGAAAATCGGTGCTGAAAAAATGTATGCGGTTTCAAACTATTTTGAACTCAAGAGAGCGTTTGAGACAAACGGGGTTTTGTACTACGGAAAAAACACCGCGATCAGACATTCCTACAGTATTATTGATGAGAGAAGCAAAAGACTTCTGGACTTTATGTATTTTTGCTATACTTCAGAATCTGATGAGCTCAAAAATCAGAGATTTGTAAAAAAAGACAGCTCAAAAAGAAATGTAAGCATTATCGGTACCAGGATAGATTCATTTTTCAATATTTTAAAAAATGATTTTGTCAGTATGAACGGAACTGATTATTATGTAAAATTTGAAAACCCGAAAATCCGGCTGGATATTTCTGAAAATTCGGATGACGGATATTCACTCAGAATGAATATCGGAGAACTTGATTATTACGGCTGCGGAAAACGAATGTGTTTTATAGATGAAGAAAACAACTGCTTTTATATTTCCGATGAGGAATATTCATCGGTCCTTGCGTATTTTGTCAGAATATGTTCGAAGCATGAAAGCATATATATAAGCCGCAGAAAAATGCCGGAATTTTACGGCGCCGTTCTGAGAAAAGTATCTGAGATCTGCGAAATTTCAGGACTTGAAATGCTTGATGAATATATTCCTCCTCAGCCGGAGGCTAAAATATATATTGACTGTATAGACGACGGCATAGCAGCAGAGCTGAAGTTTTTTTACAACGACAGGAGTTTTCCGGGCTTTTACGACAAGAAAACAAATCCTTTCTGCGACAGAGACACTGAAAAAAAGGTCGAAAGGCTGTTTCTCAAATATTTTCCTGAGATCTCCGGACAGAATAAAAATATATTCTTCGTAAAAGGAAATGAAGGAATGGTTAAGCTCCTTGCCGGAGGAATATCTGAGCTTAAGTCTGAAGCGGAGGTCTTTGTTAGTGAAAGCTTCAGCGGACTGAAGCTGAGACCGGCAGCTGCACCGACCATAGGAATAAGACCGTCCGGAAATCTTCTGGAGCTGGAGATCACCGCAGAAGGCTATACTGTAACTGAACTTGCTGAAATGGTAAAGCAATACAGAAAAGGTGCAAAATATCATCGTTTCACGGACGGTTCCTTTGCAGTGCTGAATGACTCTTTTTCAGAGATATCAGATATTGCTGATGATCTTGGAATAACGGATAAAAATCTTTCAAAAGGCACTTTTTCCGTTCCGGGATTCAGAATGCTTTATCTTGACAGCCTGAAGAAAACGTGTGAAAATATCAGGATCGACCGTTCAAAGGAGTTTAAAAAAGCAGTAAGGGAATACGGTTCTCTTCTTGAGGATCAGGATACGTTTTATGTTCCGGAAAGCCTTGACAGCGTTATGAGAGAATACCAGAAATACGGATTCAGATGGATGAAAACCATA
Source organism: Oscillospiraceae bacterium (assembly GCA_045643005.1). GTDB lineage: Bacteria > Bacillota > Clostridia > Oscillospirales > Ruminococcaceae > HUN007. Next base: position 3,666 of record JAZUJY010000263.1, read on the forward strand.
TCAAAGTACGGATTCGGAGGAATACTTGCAGATGATATGGGACTCGGAAAAACCCTTCAGGCAATTTCTCTTATCCAGTCCGATATGGAAAGTGAAACAGACAAAAAGTTATATATAATAGTGTGCCCTGCATCACTTACCTTAAACTGGGAAAATGAATTCAGAAAATTTGCACCAAAGGTCAGAACTGCAGTTCTGAACGGCTCAGTATCCGAAAGGGATGAACTGCTGAATAATTCATATAATTATGATGTTCTGATAACATCTTACACACTGCTGACACGAGATATTTCAAAATATCAGAAATTTTCCTTTGATATGGAGTTTATTGATGAAGCGCAGTATATCAAAAATCAGAATACACAGGCTGCAAAGGCAGTCAAGTCGCTGAAAGCCGGGACAAAATTTGCACTGACCGGAACTCCTGTTGAAAACAGTCTTGCTGAGCTGTGGAGTATTTTTGATTTTATTATGCCGGATTATCTTCACACTTATACTTATTTCAGAAAGAACTTTGAAGCACCGATAACTGCCAAAAAGGACATGAAAGCTGTCGGCGAGCTTCAGAAGCTCATTTCACCGTTTGTTCTCAGACGAATGAAGAAAGAGGTTCTGAAAGAACTCCCTGAAAAAACTGAAACGATCATGCATGCGGTGATGGAGGAGGAGCAGAGCAAACTGTATTCGGCACATGCAGCTGAGATAAGAAAGGCAGTATCAAAGGGCTTTTCCGAACAGCAGGACAGGATCAAGATACTTTCGATGCTGACAAGACTCAGACAGGTATGCTGCGATCCGTCGCTTGTTTATGAAAACTACAGCGGTGAAAGTGCCAAGCTTGAACAGTGTATGCTGCTTGTAGAAAACTGTATCAGAAACGGTCACAAGATCCTTTTGTTTTCACAGTTTACAACAATGCTTGATATCATCTCAGAGAGGCTGGACAAGGAAGGGATAAGCAGCTTTATTCTGACCGGAAAAACAAGACCTCAGGACAGACTTAAGCTTGTAAACAGATTTAATTCTGACGATACCGGGGTTTTTCTGATATCCCTGAAGGCAGGCGGGACAGGACTTAATCTGACAGGTGCGGATGTTGTTATCCATTATGATCCCTGGTGGAATTCATCTGCAGAAAATCAGGCTTCTGACAGAGCTTACAGAATCGGGCAGAGAAATAATGTTCAGATCTATAAGCTTATTACAGACAGGACTATAGAGGAAAAAATAACAGAGCTTCAGAAAAAGAAAGCTGAACTGTTTGATATTGCTGTAAATGGCGAACAGGATATTATGCACATGTCAGCGGAGGATATTTTGGAGATATTGGAATAACCTATTATCATAAAAAGCTTCTTTTTCTGACATATTTTAATATTTAACAGCGAATACAGAATATTTTGCTTTTTATTTATTGAAAAACATATTTCGGTATGTTATACTAAAATCAAAGCAGGGCATTGAAGAAACGGTGACTCCAAAAAACGTCAGATACAGATGCAGCCGTTGAGTTTATTATTCTTTTTGTTGTATGAGAGGATGCAGCGCATATGATTTTTATTACCGGTGATATTCATGGGGATATAGACATACATAAACTATCATCCGGAAAATTTCCGTTCGGAAAAAAGCTTACCCGTGATGACTATCTTATCATATGCGGTGATTTCGGACTCCTGTGGGCAGATTCCGATAAGGAGCATTACTGGTTAAGATGGCTTCAGAGAAAGCCGTGGACTACTTTATGGATCGACGGAAATCATGAAAACTATGACATGATCGAAAAGCTTCCGCGTGAAAAGTGGCACGGCGGAGAAATACAGAAGATATCAGAAAATATATATCATCTCTGCCGAGGAAATATTTTTGACATAGACGGTCATTCATTTTTCGTATTCGGAGGGGCAGAGAGTCATGACATAGAATACAGGATACCGGGAGTATCATGGTGGCCTCAGGAACTTCCTTCGGCTGATGAGATCGATTTCGGAAGAAAAGTTTTTGAGGAAGCAGGATGGAAAGCAGACTATATTATTACACATTCACTTCCGGGAAAAATTCAGGATGAGATTTTTGGAAACGGTCTGTATCCGAAAAACAGACTGACTGATTTTTTTGATGAGGTAAACTCAAAAGCAAAATTCGGGTCATGGTTTTCAGGACATTATCATATTTCAAGTATTTATGAAGAGAAATACTGCCTGATTTTTGATCTGATAGTTCTGGTGGAATAAAAAAAGCTGTATGAAGGATGAAATTACATCTTTCATGCAGCTTTATTTTTTATTGTTTTTTCAGGTGTACCCGTGTATTTTCCTTATCACCGGTCACTTTGGTCCGAGTGTGACCTTGTCTTTTGAAACATATTGTTTAAGCTTGGCAAGGTCTGCTATATCAACGACGCCGTCGTATTCAACATCAGCTCTTAAAAGACCGTCCGATGAGATACCTGTTTTTATCATCAGATACACGCTGAGCTTTGAAAGGTCGGTCAGATCGGTCACTCCGCTGAGATCGACATCTCCGTATATTATTTCGGCTGTATCGGAAGATGTTTCTGTCTGTGTATCCTGTGTTTCCGAAACAGTTGTTTCTGAGATTGTTGTTTCTTCAGGCTGAGCTGTGTCTGTGACAGCTTCTGTTGAAGGGGCTTCTTTTATTTCTTCAAGACTTGGATTGACATCTCCGACCCAGCCCCAGTAATCCTGACGATATTTTGCAAGCTTTTCGTCCTGTGTCCAGGTGAATTCATTGTCGTAAAGATGTCCTTCGTCATAATACCAGTGTGCCATGGCAACGATCTCGTCAGGGTAGTTTTTATAGTATCCGTCATCTTCTCCTGTGTAGTTTGCCCATCCTGTGTTGAATGCTTTGAGAGCAGCTCTGACTACCTGATATCCTTCAAGGTTATAGTCAACGATCGCCGATCTTACAAAGTGCATCAGCTTTCTGATGCCCATATGATTGGAGATGATCGCATCGTAAAAGTTTGCATGGGTGAGAGTATACTGATACATCTCGGGAACGTCATCCTCCGGCATAAAAGTCGGATCACAGTCCTTAAATGCTGTTACTGCAGTCTGCATCGTTCCGTATGCATGAGCGGAGCTGACGCCAAAGCCCTGTCCCTGAGCTGTTTCCAGGTCTGCACCGTCACCGTTTCCGCCGAGAGTTGATTCACGCGATCCGAGTCCGCAGAAAATAGCATAGACTTTTTCACGGTCGTCGATACCAAATCTGACTCTTATAAGATCCCAGTGCTCGTCAACTTCCTTGTACATGGCATATTTTACTTCCTGAACTGTCATTTTGTGGTTGATCGCACGTATTTCTTCGTCAGATCCGTTTTCAGGGGTGTTTCTTTCACCGAAGTTAAGCGGATTTCCGACGCCCTCCTTCTGAATGTCTCTTGATGTGTCATGAAGTACTGATCCTTCGGCACTGACGGTAACTGAGCTGTTATTTTCCTGCTCATGAAGTGAAGGATAACCTGAGCTCAGAATAAATGAAAGACATACAGTCAGAGTTATTATTTTTTTAATATTAATTTTTTTATTCATAGTATCATTTCCTTTTTTTAAATACAAACAATATTAAAAACGGCTGTTGTTAATATTATACCTTATTTGTGGCGATTGTTCAATAATATTTATTAATAATTTTCTTTCATAAATTCTTAAATGTGTTTTGAATATGCAAATAGGATTGAATAAAGCATTTCAGTTGTGTTTTTTGGTGATTGTGTAAAAAGTTTGTTTTTGTGTTGAAAAAATGAAAATATTATGTTAAGATAATAATTGTTAATGATTTTTGTATCTGTATAAATTTTACTGAAATACCGCTTTAAGTTATGGATATTCGGGTTTCAGTTGAATTTATCATATATTACAGCACAGAGCTTTGAAAACAATAAAAGGGGAACAGTAAATGAAAAGAAAAAACACCCTTGACTGGATATGGCATGAGACAGGGAAAGTAAGGTACTGTGTCCTTTTTCTATGTCTGATACAGATTATTCACTCGGGAACAAATGTGCTTTCAGCATGGGTAATGAGAGCACTGATCAATAATGCTGTTTCAAAAGATAAAGACGGCTTCATATTATCAGCTGTTTTGTTTATCGCTATTCCGGTCCTTCAGATATTATTGAATACATTAAGCCGGTCATTGACCGAGTATTCCAAGGCGGAAACTGAGAACAGTCTGAAAAGACGGCTTTTTTCTGTTTTGTTAAAAAAGGATTATTCTGAAGTTACTGCTGTTCACTCAGGTGAATGGATGAACAGACTGACAAATGATACAACTGTGGTTGCTGACGGAGTGGCTGTTATCGCTCCTGAATTAACAGGAATGGCAGTTAAGCTTGTCGGTGCGATGATCTCGATCATCATTATAATGCCTGTTTTTGGTGCCTTTATAATTCCTGGCGGAATAATGCTTGCTTTCTTTACTTTTGCTTTCAGAAAAGTACTGAAAAAACTTCATAATAATATTCAGGAAACTGACGGTGTACTGAGAGTTTTTCTTTCTGAAAGGCTTTCATGTCTTTCCATGATAAAAGTTTTTGCGAAGGAAAACAGAGAAACTGAGCTTGCATCTGAAAAAATGGTTCTTCACAAGGTTGCAAGAATGAAAAGAATGAAATTTTCAAATGTTTGCAATATCGGCTTTGCTTTTGTAATGAGAGGTGTCTATGTTGTAGGTGGAATATACTGTGCATATGGGATCCTGAACGGAGTAATGTCATATGGAAATTTCACGGCTGTTCTTCAGCTTGTCGGACAGATCCAGTCTCCTTTTGCAAATATTACAGGATATATTCCAAAATTTTTTGCCATGACAGCAAGTGCAGAAAGACTTATGGATGCTGAGAACTTTGAGGATGATATTCAGGAAAAAACAGATGATTCCTTTGATCCTGTCGAATATTACAACAGCAGATTCAAAGCAGTTGTATTTGAAAATATAGATTTCACATATCGCTCTGTTTCGGAAAACTCAAAGGAAAATATGCCTCAGGTACTGAATAAGTTTAATATGACTGTATCAAAAGGTGACTATGTTGCTTTTACAGGACATTCCGGATGCGGAAAAAGTACAGTAATGAAGCTTTTGCTTTCTTTGTACAGAGAGGATGGAGGCAGAAGATATATCATTTCTTCTGATGAAGAAGAATTGCTTGATTCTTCAAAAAGAGATCTGTTTTCATATGTTCCGCAGGGGAATTTTCTGATGAGCGGTTCAATCAGGGATATAATAACATTTTCTGATAAAAAGAAAAATGAAGATGATGATGAAGGCATCAGAAGAGCTTTAAAGATCGCATGTGCAGAAAAATTTGTTGACAGCCTCGAAAAAGGCGTTGATTCTGTTCTCGGAGAGAGAGGAACAGGCCTTTCTGAGGGACAGATGCAGAGAATAGCCATAGCACGTGCTGTATACAGTGATAATCCGATCCTGCTTCTTGATGAAGCAACAAGTTCTCTTGATGAGGTAACAGAAAAGCAGGTTCTTGAGAATCTGAAATCAATGACTGACAAAACGGTTGTTATTATTACACACAGACCGGCAGCACTTGATATTTGCAATAAAATAATTGAATTTGGAAAATGATATCAGAAGCTCTGCTTTTGACAGGCAGAAGTGTGGATTTTTTCGTCGATATTTAATATCTTTTTAATTATTCTTAAAAATAATAAATATTTCTGCCGAAAAGTGGAAAATATCAATATAGAGGAATGGGTCAAATGAAAGAGTTTGTAAAAAAATTTAAAGTCAGAAAAGTAATTCTTGGAATGGCGGATGCAGTGATCATTATCTGTTCAGCCTTTATTGCAAGTTATTCAGCCGAATTATACGGTTCTGTGGTGGAAAAAGATCATTTTTTGATCTCTATGCTGTGCAGGACATGCTGCTGTGTAGGCGGTCTTCTGATCAGCGGTGCATACAGTAAGCTGTGGAGATATTTTAAACCAAAGGATTATTTGTCATGTGCTGTCGGAACAACTGTCGGAATGACATTTGCTGATATCCTTATTTATGAGACAATGCACAGCTTCTCTCTTCCATATGCACTTTTTCACTGGTGTCTGAGTGTGCTTTGTATTTGTATTTTCAGATTTGTGTTCAAAAGAACGTTCATTGATCTTGTGGATTCAGGAAAAAAACTTGCCAATAAGAAAAGAACTATGATCATCGGAGCAGGTCAGGCAAGCAAAATGCTTCTTAAAGAGCTTGAAAGCATAAAAGATGCTCCGGGCGCAGAGATAGTTCCGTTTGAACCTGTTTGTATCATTGATGATGAAAAATCTTTGATCGGTTCTTATATTCGCGGAGTTCAGGTAGTCGGTACAACATCAGATATAAAAAAGTTTGTTGAGACCATGCAGATAGAGCAGATAGTTCTTGCGATCCCGTCATGCATCGAAGATGAGAGAAAACGTATTATCGATATCTGTGCAGAGACAAAGCTGCCTTTGAAAATAATACCTTTTATAGGAAATCTGATATTTGATGACAAACAGACCCCTCTTCTCCGTCAGGTACGTTCAATAAAAACAGAAGAGCTTCTCGGAAGAGATCCTATTAAATTTGACAATGAGGATGTTAAGGAATTTATCGGCGGAAAAGTATGTATGGTAACAGGCGGCGGTGGTTCCATAGGATCCGAGCTTGTAAGACAGATCGCAAAATATTCGCCGAAGCAGGTCATTATCGTTGATATTTATGAGAACAACGCATATGATATCCAGCAGGAGCTTATGATGGAGTACAAGGATACATTAAATCTTGTTACTCTGATAGGTTCAGTTCGTGACTATTACAGAATGAACAATATTTTTGAAAAATATAAGCCTGAGGTTGTTTTCCATGCAGCTGCCCACAAGCACGTTCCTCTTATGGAAGTATCACCTATGGAGGCAATCAAAAACAATATAATGGGTACATTTAATGTTGCAACTCTGGCACAGTACCATAACGTTAAAAAATTTGTAATGATCTCCACAGATAAGGCTGTAAATCCTACAAATGCAATGGGAGCTTCAAAGAGATGCTGTGAAATGATCATTCAGTATCTTTCTCAGCAAAATGAAGGCGTAACTGAGTTTGTTACCACAAGATTCGGAAATGTACTCGGAAGCAACGGTTCCGTTATCCCGCTGTTTAAAAAACAGATAGAAAGCGGACTTCCTGTTACTGTAACGCATCCTGATATTATCAGATATTTTATGACGATCCCGGAAGCTGTATCTCTTGTTATGGAAGCGGCTGCAATAGCACACGGCGGAGAGATCTTTGTTCTTGATATGGGTCAGCCTGTCAAGATCGTTACGCTGGCTGAAAATCTTATTCATATGTACGGAAAAGAGCCGTACAAGGATATTCCGATCAAATTTATCGGTCTCAGACCGGGTGAGAAAATCAAGGAAGAGCTTCTTATGAATGAGGAAGGTCTTACAAAAACAAAGAACAAGCTTATCTTTATCGGAAGACAGATCGAGATAAATGAAGATACGTTTGCTGCAAAGTTAAGAGAACTTCGTGATGCTTCTCTTGAAAATGATGAACAGAAAGCTATAAGTGCACTTCATGATATGGTTCCTTCATTTATTACACCGGAGGAATTTAATAAAAAGATCCTTGATGGCAATTCAATGGAAAAAAATGAATCTGACGATTCCGAAAAAAAAAAAGACTGATTCCGGAGAGAGCAAAGCTTAAGAAAAGTATATTAAAAAAGCAATAATATTATCAAAATGTCCGTCTTTGAAAGTGACGGACATTTTTTTCTTGATTTATTCAATACGGGCAGAATTTTGATGTGTGATTTGAAAAAAGGTGATCATTTGGATAGATTATTATCAGAGACGGGTGAACAGTTCGGTATTTCCGGAAGCATCTGTTCATATGAAAAATTAAACGGCGGGCTTATAAATGAGTCGTACAGGGTCAAATATTTATCTGCCGACGGAAAAAGAAAATCGTATCTGTTTCAGAAGCTTAACAGAAAAGCATTTGTTGATTTTTCCGGAGTAATGTCCAACATAAGCAAAGTTACATCATATTTAAAAAAATTATATCCGAATGAGAAGACACTTTGTTTTTACAATTCAAATTCAGGAGAGAATTATTATGAGGCAGATGACGGCAGCGTCTGGCGAATAGCTGACTGGATAGAAAGCAGTGTGATGAAAACAACTGATGATGTTTCATATATAAAAGAAGCAGGCAGGGCATACGGACATTTTCTGAAGCAGCTGAGCGGATTTGATGCAAGTTCGCTGACTGTTACCGTTCCTGATTTTCACAATACAAAAAAAATTCTTGACCGATTTATAAGTCTTGCCGGAAAACTAAGCAGAAGTGAAGTATACGGATATGAAAAAGAACTTGAATATCTGTGTTTGAATTATAAAAGATTTACAGAGGTTCAGGATGCATATGCATCCGGCAAGGCACCTCTGAGAGTGGTGCACAATGATACAAAGCTTTCCAATGTTCTGTTTTCTCCGGATAAAAAAAAGGCAGAAGCAGTGATAGATCTGGATACGGTCATGCCCGGAATGGCTGTTTATGATTTTGGTGATGCTGTTCGTTCTGCAGCAGGTAATGTATGTACAAATACAGCAAGTGCGGATTTCAGTACAGATAAGTTTAATGCTTTTGCTGAAGGATATTTAAGTGAAACCTCTGATATCCTGACTGAAGCCGAATACAGCCTGCTGATACCGGCTGCATATTCTGTTTCTGCTGAGCTTTCGGCCAGATATTTTATTGATTATTTTACAGGAGAGCATTATTTCAGCGTATCTTCAAAGGAAGAGCTTCTGTCAAAAGCAGTTTTGCAGGCAAAACTTTCTGAGACGATCCTGAACAAGTCCGGTATGATGCATTTCAAATACTTTACTCATTTTTGAACTTGACAAAAAATTGTTCAAATGATAAAATTTGTGGTGAACAAGTATTTTTATTTGAAATGATCCGTTATATGTACTTACGCCGGCTTTCAAGCTTATCGACAACAGCAAGATATCAGTTCTTCCGAGCCTCGCATCAGCAATTGAACGTGGTATTTCCAATCCTTCAGAAGTTGGAAAAGATTTGAAAAACGCTTTCAGATCCATGTGATAAAATAATGTGCCCCGAATTTTTTTCGGGGTATTTTTAATTGACAAATCAAAATAAAAATGATAAAATGAAACTTGAATATACTCTGATTCGCTTATGACGGGAGGGCTTTTTGTGGAACATTTTGATGTATCGGAAAATATTGATACAAGTTATCTTGAGAAAAAAATTGAGGATAAATTAAAGAAAACTGAAAATGGCGAGAAAAAAGTTATGACCATTGTAAAACCGACTGTAAAAAAGACAATATCAGGCGGATGTGTAAAAAATGGGAAATAAAATATAAACGAAAGGAAATCCTTTTTAGGTAATTGATTATGAAAATTTCAGATCTGTCAGAAAACAAAAAAACAATTTTTTCATTTGAGGTATTTCCTCCGAAAAAGAACAGCTCTGTAGATACGATTTACAGTACTCTTGATGAACTGAAGTCTCTTTCTCCGGATTTCATCAGTGTTACATACGGTGCCGGCGGGAGCAGTGCCGACAATATAACAGCAAAGATCGCAGGATATATAAAAAATGATCTTAAGACAGAATCTGTTGCACATCTGACCTGCGTAAACAACTCAAAAGAGGATATAATAAAGATCCTTAAGGTTTTTAAAGAAAACAACATAGAAAACATCCTGGCACTCAGGGGTGACAGAAATCCTGACATCGAACCTAAAAATGATTTCAGATATGCATCAGATCTTGTTTCCTTCATAAAAGAAAATGGTGATTTTCATGTTTCAGGTGCCTGCTATCCTGAAGTACATCTTGAATCAAAGACGGTTGAGGATGATGTTTTGAATTTAAGGAAAAAGGTCGATTCAGGGGCTGAACATCTTATCAGTCAGCTGTTTTTCGACAATTCATTTTTTTATGATTTCAGAGACAGGGCAAGAAAAGCAGGCATAAATGTTCCTATAGAGGCCGGTATCATGCCCGTATCAAATAAAAGTCAGATCGAACGAATGGTTTCGATGTGCGGTGCAAGTCTTCCGCAAAAATTTGTAAAGATGATCCAGAAATATGAATTCAAGCCTGAAGCGCTTCGTGATGCAGGTATAGCATATGCAGTTGATCAGATAGTTGACCTTATCTCAAACGGGGTTGACGGTATTCATCTTTACACAATGAACAATCCGTATATCGCAAGGAAGATAAGTGAAGCAGTTTCATCGCTTCTTTAAGGTGAATGGCAGGTTTCATGATGAATAAAATTATGGGAACGGTGCTGATCGCGGCAGTGATGCTTCTTACGGGCGGATCAGTATTTTGTACATTTTCTGATTTCAATAAGACGGATAGTATTTCTGTAGGGATATATAAATACGATTCAGGAATAACTGATGAAGATTTTTCTGATAATGATGATCTGCCTGAAGATGATAAGAACTATATTCCATGTCATTCGGTAAAAAATCTCAGCCATATTTATCAGCTTCCGGAGCTTCCTACCGGATGTGAGGTAACATCGCTGACCATGGTTCTGAACTATTACGGAGTAAATATTGACAAGGAAACACTTGCTGATTCATATCTGCCAAAAGATACATTTTACAACAACGGAGATAATATAACACGAGGACCTGATTACAGATATGTTTTTGCAGGAAGTCCTGATGATGAGCATTCATACGGATGCTTTCCGCCATGTATAGTAAACACAGCGGATGCTTGTCTGGAGGATATGGGATCTGACCTGAAAGCAAAGGATGTGTCAGGTGCTTCTTTTTATTCGCTTTTTGATTACATAAATGAAGACAGACCTGTTGTTTTGTGGATGACAATGGATCTGAAGCGGCCTAAACGTGTGGTTTCATGGAATATAAATGATACAGATGAAAAGGTGACATGGCCTTCAAATGAGCATTGTGTGGTATTGAGCGGATACAATTACTATGAAAATACGGTTACCATATACGATCCGATGCACGGTATAACCGATCTGAACATGGAGGATGTCAGAAGAAGGTATGACGATATCGGAAAACATGCGGTGATCATATTATAAATATAAATAGAAAACGGGAGAATATAAAAATGAAGAAAATTAAAAAATTAGCAGCACTTCTGTCAGGTGCGATGCTGCTTAACAGTATGACCTGCGGATTGGGTGCGGGTGCACTTGACCCGAAATCAGTACTGGAAAGCTCGCTCGATGATCTTCAGCAGACCATGGTGGACTTCATGATGCTCAAGCAGATCGTTATGAAAAATGTATCTGTTTCAGATTCAGCTTCGCAGTCTTTCTGCAGACAGATCGATTATGACAGCAACGGATCTATCGATGTTTTTGATATGATAGCAGCAAAACAGAAGATCCTGACTCTTTCCGGAATTGATGATCCTTATCCGAACTGGCCGGAGGTTCCGGTTTCATCTGTTACAACTGTTCAAACTGATGAAATAGATATCGGACCTGTTACGACTACTAAGCATAAAGACAGCGGTGCAGTTCAGAGTGAACCAAAAGTAAGTTTTTCATCCGTCAAAGAGGGCGATGTTGTAACATTCACCGGAACAGCCTTTGCAAGACCGGACGGAGGAATGCCGACAAGGGTTCCGTATGGTGCATATAAGATACTGGTCATTCTTGAGAAAAATCCATTGTATCCGTATACAGTTCAGCTTGAAAATACCGGCTGGGTATCATATCAGGAGCTTACAAACGAAGTCCAGCAGGACAGCGTTTTTGAAAATCCTTCCGAGCCAAAGATCGGAGATACCGTGTTCTATTCAGGAATAGCATATTCCAATATGAACGGAAACGGAAAAAGTGTTGTTGTTGAGCCGGGATTCCATGAGATTTCAAACATTATGAGCAATGTTAACGAACCATATATAGTTCAGCTCAAAGACCTCGGATGGGTCTCATATGATGATGTAAAAGGAAAGCTGAAAAACAGTGAACCTGTCGTTACAACAACAGTAACACAGACAGAATCTGCAGTAACATCAGCTTCATCATCTGCAGAAGGAAAATACGGTTTTAAAGTCGGAGATACGGTGGAAGTAAACGGAATCGTGTACTATTCAGCAAAAGGTAAAGAGCCGTGGTATGAAGTATCAAAGAAATTGGTTGTACTGGAAATACTTGATGAAAACGATGCTCCGTACAACGTTCATACAAATGAAGGCTGGGTTTCATTCCGTGCATGCAAAAAAGTCGAAAACAGTGTATCTGAAACCACACCTGCCGTAACTACTACAGTAACAACAACAGTGGCATCAACAGCACCTGTGACTTCTTCATCTGTTACAACGACTTCAGATCCTTTTGAGATCCGTGTCGGTGACAACGTAAGGTACAAAGGAAAAGCATATTATTCAGCATCCGGAAAGGGAACGCCGGTTGATGTTGACGGAACCTATAAGGTTGAAGATATTATTTTCGGAAAAGATCCGTATCCGGTTCTTCTTGACAAGGCCGGCTGGGTATCATACAAAGAGCTTACAGGAAGAGAAATGCCGATGGCGCCGATAATTGTTACTACAACAGAAACAACTGCTGCAAGCGTAATTAAAATCGGCGATAAGGTAAGCTACAAAGGAAAAGCATATTATTCAGCAGCCGGAAAAGGAACACCGGTTGATGTAAACGGAATATATGATATCATTGATATTCGCGAACCGGCAGATAATGAACCGTATACAGTACTTCTCGATAAGGCCGGCTGGGTATCATATAAAGAACTTACCGGAAAAGATCAGGCTGAAGCAACAGTATCAGCAACAGAAGCAACAACTACATCCGCACCTGTCACAACGGTGACAACAACCACAACAACATCACCTGTAACAACTGCTTCTTCATCAGTGACAACAACAGCGTCATCTTCACAGAGCAGTGGTGACATAAAGGTCGGAGCAACTGTAAGATACAAGGGAACAGCATACTATTCATCAAAGGGAACAGGAAAAACAGTTGAACTTTCTACTGAGAAAGAATATGTTATTGAGCAGATCCTTGATGATCCTGATGTTCCTTATACTGTCTGCCTGAAAAATGCAGGATGGGTATCATATAAAGAACTCGCTGAACAAAATAGCGGAGAGAAGCCTGTTTCGTTTGAAAACAGAAAGTTCAGAATAAAAAATGCGGCCAGCGGAAAATATCTGACATATGACGAATTATCAAATGATGCAAATGTATTTCAGTATGTTTCAGGTTCTGAAAAAGGACAGGTATTTACATTCAAAAAATATTCAAATACCGGTTCGTATGTTCTGTATACCGGAGACAGTGACAAATATGTTCTTGATATAGTCAAAGATCCTGATGTTTCGTCAGATGATCCTGATTTTCTTAAAAAGGCAATAAAAGTCGGATGCAATGTTGATATCTATGAGAACTGTGATCCTGACGCACAGAGATGGATATTTGAAAATATTGGAAATGACAGGTACAAAATTTCTTCTGCAGCCAATACCAAAGTTGTACTTATGACATACGGAACTGATAACGGTTCAGGTGACGGAAAGCTTTTTACATCCTTGGGAAATGTATTCCTTTCAGAATTTGAAAACAAGGATTATCAGTGCTGGATACTTGAAGAAGTTAAATAAAAATAAAGGCTGCGTATTATAAGCGCAGCCTTTTTAAGTACATTATTAATCAAATGAAAGGAAGAATTTATGGAATACATAATTGAGACTAAGGATCTTACCAAAAAATATGGAAAACATGTTGCTGTAGACAGTGTAAACCTTCATGTAAAACGTGGTGAGATCTATGGATTTATCGGAAAAAACGGAGCAGGAAAGACAACATGTATGAAAATAATGTGTTCACTTGCAAATCAGACAGAGGGAGAGGTCTTTCTTTTCGGAAAAAATTCATCAGAATCAAATCCTATGCGAAAGAAAATAGGAAGTCTTATTGAAGAACCTGGACTTTACTATAATATGTCTGCGTATGCCAATCTCAAGTGCAAATGTCTTATGAACGGAGTAACCGATCTTAAGTGCATTGATGAATATCTTGAACTGGTCGGACTTCAGAATACAAAGAAAAAAAAGGTCAAAGGCTTTTCACTTGGAATGCGGCAGCGTCTTGGAATTGCTATGGCTCTTATCGGTGAACCGGAGATCCTTATCCTTGATGAACCTATCAACGGACTTGATCCGGACGGAATCGCACAGATGAGAGAACTGTTTGTAAAACTTCGTGATGAGAAAAAAATGACAATAATGATCTCAAGTCACATTCTTGAAGAATTGTCAAAAGTTGCTGATACTTTCGGGATCATCGACAGCGGAAAGCTGATCAATGAGATTTCCCGTGAAGAACTTTTTAACGGAAACAGCAGCGGTGTTGAGATAGTCTCATGTGATCCTGAAAAGATATGCAGTACTTTAAAAGCAAACGGATATGACAAGGTGACGGTCACAAATGAAAACACAGTTGTTCTGGATGAAAATTCAGAAAACACGGCAGAAATAAACAAAATGCTTGTTAATTCGGGATGCAGTGTTTCAGAACTGAAGATCGTGCACAAGGATATTGAAAAATACTATTTTGAGATCACTTCGGGAGGAAATAATTATGGTAAATAATATTAAGTTATATTTTTACAGATTTTCAAAATCGTCAAGCTCTGTAGTATGTCTGATTCTGCTGTTTATGTTTCAGTTTTTCCCGCCTGTTCTGTCATTTTTGTTTTTAATAGCATCAGGCGCAGATCCGGCTGATTTTGATGCAGTCAATGTTGTTGAAGAATTTGTCGGACAGTTTGAGCTGATAACATTGCTGATACTGATTTTTTCAACAGTATTTTTTGCAAATGATGAAAAAAACGGATTTATAAAAAACATGATCTCGGTTCAGAGCAGGAAGTTTAATATTTATATTTCGAGAGCAGTGTTTCTTTTGATCTATCTTACTGCTGCAGTTGTTTTTTCTTTTATAATCTATTTTATTTCATATAAACTGTTTTTCCATGATACAGTACAGTTCGAAATTACATCAGAGCTGATGGCTGAGTATGGAATCATGATGCTGGTGTCGTATGCGATCCTTCTGGCAACAGCCACGATCGCAGTTGCATCCGGAGGAACTGCACTTCCGCTGACTTTGGGAATTTTATATATTTTAAATTTCTTTGCACTGTTCATAGTTTTTCTGAACGTACTGGTAAACAAAATAACAGGTTCGTCAACGTTTGATGCAAGCTGCATTCTGCTCCCTAATTTCTATGATTATTCATTTGGATCAACTTTACAGAAGCTGCTTGTTCCTTCACTGTATATTGTAGTATCGTCTGTGATATCGATGCTTATACTTGAAAAAAGAGATGCAAGATAAAAAAATGTCCTCTGATTAAGTTCAGAGGACATTTTTTTGAATTACTGGTCTTCAAATACTTTTGTAAGCATCTGTGTTACATATTCTTTGGTAAACTCGTTGCATTCATTTATTACAAATGCCATTCTGCCAACAATGTCTATCTTGTTGTTATCATCGCAATAATTTTTGAGACGTTCCATCATTTCATCAGCTGAAGCTTTGATGATCTCCTTGGAGATCTTTTCAGAATATTCCTTGATCTCTTCAGGTGTCATGGCTTTTTTCTTTGATTTGAACATATAATGTCCTCCTTTCGAAAATCATATATTATGATTATAACATATATAAGGGAGAATAACAAGTTGGAATTTAAAATTACAATTTTTATTATTATTATTCGGGAATGGGAGAAGTTTGCGGAGAATTGTCAGGTTTTTTGCAGGACTTTGCGGTCACACTGAACTTTCGTGATCTGTGGATTCGGGATTGATCGTGAATGACCGTAAACGTTAAACTTATTGAGATAGGATAAACGCATCAATTTATTGTAACTCACCATTTTAGGTGTATATAACCATAAATAAATTCAGAAAAATTGAATAAAAAGTAAAGGTCGGTTATGTTTGTATAAACTTATCCGACCTGTTTTTATTCAGAGGATATA
>JAZUJY010000264.1:0-16899 GCA_045643005.1 Oscillospiraceae bacterium
CTCTCACACCACCGTGCGTACCGTTCGGTACACGGCGGTTCTTTAGTTTACATGAACTTTCATGAAATAGTCAACCATGGATACATATCCGAGGTTGGCTATTTCTTTTACTGTGAGTACTGAGTTTAACATTATTGCCGAGCGCACTAATAAAAAAACCGGATCATTTATCTGATCCGGTTTTTTTTAAAGTAAATTAAACATCTATTAAACTAACAGTTGAAAACAGTGATCAACTCTTTGGAACTTCGTAATATTTTATATCATTTCTTGATACCTGATAAGTAATATAGTCATTTGAATCAGATGAATCAGGTTTATATTCAACTGTCATAATATTCCAGTCATCAGGAACCTGGAAACCAACATAACCTTTAATAGAATCTCCCGGCTGAAGAGGATCATCTGATGCATTATATCTCTGCAGACCGAGCTCAGAAAAGACAAGAGCGCAATATGATGTTGCATATGCATTGTAGATTTTTGAAGAGTCTGTCTGTTCATCATCAAGCTTAATGTTGAAGTCATCAAGCATCCATATCTGTCTTTCCTCATCACCGTTGTTGGTAGCCTGGAAAATCAAAGCATATATAGAACCGTTTTCATCATCAACATCTTTTATCTTGGCAAGTTCAAGAAATTCAACAGTAAAGTTTTTCTTCTCATAAACAAATTCTTTTCCAAAATCAGCCTTGAATTCTTCTCCGGGAGGTAATTGTTTCTCTGTAACAACAGGAGTTTTCCCGCCGTCATTTACCTCAGTTTTTGATTTTGATTTAGAACATCCTGTAAAAGATGAAATTAACATTACAAAAGAAAGCAATAAAGCTAATTTATTTTTTTTCATGAATATCCTCCATTAACATATAAGTTACTATATATATTTTAACATTAATTCAATGATAATTCAATAGTATTTGTATTAAAACAAGGGGCCTTTGAAAAACAAAGGCCTCTTATTATTTTTATTATCCATTTACGATAATTATTCAGCGTTTGGAGCTCCAACAGGGCAAACACCTGCACATGCACCACATTCAACACAAACTTCAGCGTTGATCTCATATTTGCCGTCGCCTGCAGCAATAGCTCCTACAGGGCATTCGCCTTCACATGATCCGCATGAAATGCATTCATCAGAAATTTTATATGCCATTATCGATACACCTCCCTATGCAGTATAGATATAAAATATCTAATTACCATTTTAACAATTTTCACGTAAAAAAGCAAGTCTAAATAACAAAAAATAATATAAAAAAGGTTTACCGGCGTTTTAAACCAAGAAATATATATGATCTGCAGAAAACGTCATTTTGCCCCACTGTCATATCAACGGTTCACAACTGTATAAACCAAAACTTAAATAAACGTATTGAAAAAATTGAAATTTATATTAATGAATGTTATAATATCTGAAGAAAGGAATGATTATTATTATGTATATAGATTTTCATGTTCATGCATTTCCAAATTCTATCGCACAAAGAGCGATGGAAAATTTGTCAGCAGAAGGTAATTCATTCGGCTTGACAGCACATACTGACGGAACCGTTAAAGACCTTGAAAATTTGCTAAAAAGTCGTGATATATCTCATGCAGTTCTTTTGCCTATAGCAACCAAACCTTCCCAGCAGAATAATATCAACACCTGGGCAAGTGAAGTGACAAAAGAAGGATTTTTTTATTCCTTCGGAAGTGTCCACCCGGATGCTGAGGACCGGTTTGATGAACTGGAACGAATTAAATCGCTGGGACTTTACGGAGTAAAGCTTCATCCTGATTATCAGAAATTTATGGTTGACGACGAAAAAATTATTCCGGTATACAAAAAATGTGCCGAGCTTGACCTTCCGATAATGATCCACTCAGGTTTTGACCCTGTATCTCCGGAATTATGTCATTGCAAACCAGAAAATGCTGCAAAGGCATATGAGCTTGTACCTGAATGTACAATGATCCTTGCTCATGCGGGTGCAATGTGCAGATGGGATGAAGTTGAAAAGTACCTTGCAGGCATGGAAGGGAACCTCTATTTCGATGTTTCTGTAGTTGCAAACTATATAAAACCTGATCAGCTTCTTAGGATAATAAGAAAACACGGCGCTGATAGAATTCTTTTCGGAAGTGATTCTCCATGGGATGATCCGGAAAATGAAAAACAAATGATCAAAAATCTTCCTCTTTCTGATGAAGAAAAAGATATGATATTTTATAAAAATGCGTTGAAAATATTAAAAATCAACCGGTAGTTTAAACCTGTTCTCAACTTAAAACAAGTTTTCAACAAACTGTTTTCAACATTTTAAACCGTTCATAAGTGGAAAAAACACGCCAATTTTCAAAAAACAATCGTATTTTTTGTGCAAATCAACGTTGTTTACACACAAAAATGATTGATTAAACTGTTGTTTAAACATTTTCAACCTTTCTTTCAACACAGTGTTGAAAGAAAGGTTGAAAGCTATTCATGTAAACAACACATAGGATATCCAACGCCTCTGTAGGCGGCGGGTTCTATTTAACCGGACAGCCGGAATACAATCTCCGACTGTTTGGGATTAATTCTTCGAATTATCTTTGCTTGCTAAAAGCAGAAATTTTAATAACACTAAAAAACACCTGCAGTAGGATTTGATCCGACTGCAGGTGTTTTTTTAGTTTACACTTACAATAATATCGATCGTATGATTGTTATCCGACCCGATATCCAATACAGAATAATATACCATACCATTCAAAGAATAATTATTATCACCAATATATTTAATAAACTTATCTTTTGCAGCATCTAATTTATCAAAGCTGCCGGTATACCTGAATACTAAAATATTGTTCAGATTGAAGTTATGCATATATCTAAACTCAGGCTGAATATCATTTCTGTTTTCAACGATTGGAATCAGAATTTCAGTTATTTTATCATTTTCTTTTCCATTAGTTTTAATAAGAGGTGGACCATTTATAGTATTGTTAAGCACATTCATATTTTTGCACATATAATTGATCAGATCCATTGTTTCATCTTTTGAAACCGTACATGAATAAGATAACAGATTATTATAAGATAAAGACTGAATTTTTCTTATTTCCATATTTTCGTGTATATTGCAGACTAAATAAGATGTATATCCTGCAATACTTAATCCTCCTTTCCATTAAGATATATAAATCATATATCTTTTCAGGAAAACATTCCATAAAAGCTCCGTGAACAGTATTCTTTTCTGAGTAAATTTCTCTCAAAGCTTTTATTTCTACATACAGATATAATTCACAGAAGAATGGTCAATTATTCGGTAACCGTACTCAGACTGATCCTCAAAAAAACTATAAATCATAGATTATCAGCTGTATCTTTTTTTCACATAATATAGTATATAAAACAATATCATTTCTATTATAAATCATTCTTTAAAAGTAATCAAGAGAAAAATATCTTTAGTAACAAAATCTTTCAAAAACAAAAATATAACAACACAGAGAATATCCCCCGACTCTGTTTGTTAAAAGCAGAGCTTTGAACAATTTTTCAGATCACCTCAGCAGGTTTAAAACAGCACTCTGATCGTTTAAAAGAATCGTATTGTATCATTCCTCGCAGAATCGTGATCTCAGAACCATACAGATCACTTTACTCCTGATAAAGTTCATCTCACTCTTTTTTTATGGTTTATATTTTTAAAATATTGTATATTATCATCATGCTTAAAACAAACAAAAAAATACAAATTATCATTCACTCTGTATCAGATATGATTCACTCAGAAATCATTGTTGATAAGCTGATTAAATGATATTATTAACACGCTGATAAACAAGCGGTTAAAAAACAAAAAACTTCATCGTAATTATTTTTAGAAAGGTTGTTTAAAATGAAAAGAATACTTGAAGTAACAAATTTGCAAAAAGTTTACAGAATTAAAAATAGTGATCAGGAAACAAAAGCTTTAAACGGTATCTCGTTTAACATTGACGAAGGCGAATTTGTTTCCATTATGGGAGAATCCGGATCCGGAAAAACTACTCTCCTTAACTTACTTGCTGCTCTTGATGAACCAACAGACGGAAAGATCACTCTCGACAATAAAAACCTGATCGGATTCGATGATAAATCACTCAGCAAGTTCAGAAGAGAAAATCTTGGATTTGTTTTTCAGGAATTTAATCTTCTTGATAACTTTACTATAAGAGAAAACATCGGACTTCCGCTTGTTCTCTCAGGAAAGAAAAAAGCAGAGATCGATCCTAAAATTGAAAAGATCGCAGAAACCTTACATATAACCAAACTTCTTGATAAGTATCCTTATCAGATCTCCGGAGGAGAAAAACAAAGAGCTGCAATATCCAGAGCTTTAATAGTTGAACCTAAAATGCTTCTGGCAGACGAACCTACAGGCGCTCTTGATTCATATAATTCAGAAAAAACTCTGGAATGTTTCAAAAAAATCAATAAGGAACAGAATCAGACGATCGTTATGGTCACACACAGTGCTAAAGCAGCAGCTGCTTCTTCAAGAATAATGATCATAAAAGATGGAAAAATAGGAAATACGATCTATTCAAAAGGAAAAACACTTGAAGAAATTGAAAATGAGATCAATTCATCATTAAAATAACAGTCAGGAGAAAAAATATGAACAGTATCTGTTTTAATATGGCTTTGAATAATATGAAAAACAATAAAAAACATTACAGAGCATATCTTTCAATCAATGCATTAACTGTTATGTTTATATATTTATTCAATTTTATAGCCAACAACAGTGGACTTTCCACTATCCGCGGAAGCGGAATGATTAGATTTATTCTCTTTATAGGAATATTTGCAGTCGGAATATTCGCAGCGATCTTCCAGTTCTATATAAATGGTTTTTTAATGAAAAGAAGAAAAAAAGAATATGGACTTTACAGTATTCTTGGTCTTGAAAAGAAACATGTTTCAAGAATAATGTTTTATGAAAACTGTATCCTGTATCTTTTATCTCTGATTTCAGGACTGGTTCTTGGAATTGTATCAGGAAAAGGCGTATTTCTGCTGCTTAAAAAGCTTATGAAATGTGATATTCAAATTGACAATTCCATTTTAATTAAAAATCTGCTGATAACAGCTTTAACTTTCTTTATTGTAAGTGCTGCTGTATATATTTACAACAAAATAACAATCTATAAAACAAAAACAATAGATATGCTTAAAGGCTCAAAAATTGTTAAAACCAAAAGTAAAAAAGAAAATATCATTCAGCTTATATTAGGTCTCGCAATGATAATTGTTGCCTGTGTAAAATTAAACAGCAAACTCTCAATATTTACAAGTTTGAATACTTTCTTTATCATGCTTGCCTTACTGCTTCTGGGAACTTTCCTGGTTTATGGATCAATGTGTTCAATAATATTGAATCTGCTGAAAAAATCAAACAAAATGTATATCAGCAAAAACAGATTTTTCCCGATATCAAATATGTTATTCAGATGCGATCAGACATCAACAGGTCTTGCAAGTATCTGTATCATATTAACAATAATAAGTGTAATAATGACCACAACTGTATCTCTCTACTCAGGAACAGAAGCTCTCGTAAAGGATGCATATGCTTACGATGGCTACATCAGATTTGAAGGCACCGGAAATGATGAAGACATTCTTTCCGCAGCTGAAGAAACTGCTGAGAACAATAACGTTGAACTAATAAATGAAGCTTTATACCATGAAGTTACTTATTCGATGTTCTACAACGAAAAACCTGATTTCAATTTTAAATATGATAATTCACATGACTTGAATTTTGTAAGTTTTATGACAATAGATGATTATAATAAGCTGCAAAATGAAAATCGTTCACTTTCTGATAATTCAGTTTTCATAATAGCTCAAAACAATCTGATCTCAGGTCATGAAAAGATCACAATAAGCGGTATGGAATTCAACGTTGAAGAATATCTCACCAGATTTCAGCTAATGGATCAGGAATCAAAAACTTCAACTATTGATAATGTTTATGTCATCATGTCAAGTAATGATATCGTTGAAAAAGTCAGAAATTCAATAAACAGTACAGAAAACAAAAATAATGGACCGGAAATATACTACGAATTTGGAACATCCGGATCAGACGAAAACCGTAAACAATTTGAATCTGATCTTAACATTGCTCTTTCGAAAATAAACGATCTTTCTCTTCAATCATTCAATACAAAAAATGCTCTCAGAGAATCATCTTATCTTGACAACAGTATATATCTGTTTATCGGATTCTTCCTTTCACTTCTGTTCCTTGGTCTCATGCTTGTAGTAATGTATCATAAACAGCTTCAGGAAGCGATCGATGATGCGCCAAAATATGCAGTAATGAGAAAACTTGGATGTTCAAGAAATCAATGCAAAAAAATAATTTTCAATCAAAATACAGGAGCTTATTTCATACCGATCATTCTATCAGGAGTTTACTCAGCTGTAATGTTCAATACTATAAGCAGTGTTCTCAAAATGTTTATGCTTGGTGATATTTCAATAATCATTAAATGCATGCTCTTAACATACGGACTGGTGCTTCTGATATATGCAGCAGGCTACTGCGTTTCAGGAAAAGTTTACATACACACATCACTGGATTCAGAATTAAATTAAGGAGTAAAACCATGAAATTATTTGGATTTGCAGGGACTGCTCATTCTCCTTCAACAACAGAAAACATTATTAGTCAGTTAAGTGCTGAAATGGAAAAAAAACATATAATAACCGGATCAGTCATTGAATCAGGAAGAGATAACATCATCAAATCCTGCTGCGGATGTTTAAACTGTTATAAAAATGGAAAATGTGCTCTTGATGAGACAGATGAAATGTACAGACTGAAGAAAGAATTACTCAGTTCAGATATAGTTGTATTCGGCAGTCCGGTTTACATCCACAATGTTTCTGCATCAATGAAAAATTATCTTGACAGACATCTGATCTGGATGTACACATACTTTTTAGCCGGAAAAGTTGCTGTTACCGTATCAGCATCTTCATCAAACGGCAACGAATATGTCAATGATTATCTCGCAAAAGTATTAAAAATTATGGGAGCCAATGTCGTATCAAACATATCCTGCAATATTTTTGATACTCCTGAGATGATACACAAAAAAATAGAACTATGCTGTGATCAGGTAAGCAACGCTTTACAAACAGGAATAACAAAACCCGATCCGGAACAGGAAAAATACTTCCTGTTAAACAAAAAATTATTTTCAAACACATATTTCAACGGATACTTAAAGGATGTATGGACAAATAACAACTATTTTAATTCAGATAGTTTTATGGAGCTGTATAATTCAAGATTACATACAATAAAGGAGAATAGATAATGACCTGCAAAGAAACAATAATGGATTCATGGATCTCACTTTATCCTGAATATTCATCAAAAGAAGATTCAAAAAGATTAATTAAAAATGTCTGGGGAGAGGAAATGGAAGATCTTGCAGAACAGAGCTGCAGGATCAGGAACAATCCCGGAATATACAGATCGTTCTGCAATAGACTGGTAAACGAACCTGATAATTCATTTGTTGCAAAATTTGCTGAAAAACACGGAAAAGATGTAAGTATGTTCGGATTCTATGTTCCGATACTAAACAAATATCTGAACAAATACTCAGCTGATTTTGAAAAATTCGATTATTCTTCAGAAAAAGTTATTAAATCAATTCTTGAATCAGTTAGTGAATTTTCTTTGAAAACTTTGGTCCTTGAGATCAATGAAAGCAGAAAATCAGGAATACTTAAAGGTGATACTTCTGAAGAAAGATACAGTTATTATGAAAATACTTTACTGTATGACAAAGACTATCTGGCTGACTTCTATTCAAGATATTACGTTCTTGTCGAATTACTCGAAAGGATCACATCAGACTGTATTGAATATCAGCTCGAAATACTTGAAAATTATTACAACGAGGCTGCTGAGATCCAAAAAGAATTCCCGACAGGAGCAGCAGGAAAAATCACTGATATTTCTATGGGTGCCGGAGATAAACATAATGGAAAAAGCGTTGCTTTTGTTACGTTTGAAAACGACCGGAAACTTATATACAAACCTCACAGCCTAACTGCTGAAACAGGATTTCATAATATTATAAACTGGATCAATGAAAATAAAACAGACGATATTTTAGATATGAAATCTACAAATACCTTAAATTATCCTGAACACGGATGGTCGGAAATAATCGACAACAAAGATCTTGAATCAGAAAAAGGAATCGTGGATTTCTATATCAGAGCCGGACAGCTGCTATGTATCCTTTATACAATGAATACAGTCGACTGTCATTTTGAAAATATAATTTCCTCCGGTGCTTATCCTGTACTTATAGACTGTGAAACATTGTTCCATCCCTATATAGTAGGAAGAAACTGCGGAATAGACGTTAAGTGTGACAAAATATATGAACTGATGACACATCATATTGACACATCAGTACTAAAAGTCGGAATGCTTCCAAACTTTATGGTTGGAGGGAAGAACAATGATACACGTTTTGATATAAGCGGTCTTGGTGAATGTGAAAACATTGAACTGCCGTTCAGGCAAATGAAACTTGAAGACATCGGAAAAGATACAATAAAGATCACTTATGATTTCTGCAAATCAAAAGCAATGAATAACTGTCCTGTTTATAACGGCAAAAAATATTCAAGCTATAATTACTCAGAACAAATAAAAACCGGTTTCAGAAATATGTATCTCTGGCTTCTCAAAAACAAAGAAACCTATCTTGATCTTATCATAAATAATTTCTCAGATATGAATGTAAGACTTTTGTTCAGGGCAACTCACATGTATTCCAGACTTCTGCTGACAAGTTTTCATCCTGATTTTCTTAAAGATGCTCCAAGCAGAAAAGCTGTACTGGCAAGAATAGGGATCAACTCAGATACAGACAGCAGAAAAATGGTAAGCTTTGAAGTTCGTTCTCTTGAAAAAGGAAATGTACCGCTGTTTTCATGTAAAGCAAATTCAAAGGATGTTTACAGCGATGATATTCCGGCAAGACAAGACTATCTTGAAAAATCACCTCTTGATTATGTTACTGAAAAAATATCAGAAATGTCAGAAGAAAATCTAAACAGACAACTGGACTATATATCAATGTCTTTCAATATGACCGACAGCAGTGTTGAAAAAGATCTGACAGGTGTTAAATTCATCACTGATGTAAGCAGTAAAAATACAAATAAGGAGCATTGGCTGGAAACCGCAATAGAAATTGGTGACTATCTGATCGAAACCAGCTCAGTAATGACCAGCGAACAAAAAACTCACCGTAACTGGATAAGCTGCACTCTTAAAGGAAACTCAGAAGGAGCAGCAGATATTACCCCGATAGGATATGATGTTTACAACGGTTCATCAGGAATAATACTTTTCCTTACCAAACTCGGAGAAGTAACAGGAATTAAAAAATATATAGATGCTGCCGGAGAAAGCATGAACAGTATAGCGGCATTTATCGATGAGATCAATGATGAAGAATACTGTTCAGTCGGATTGTGCAACGGAATTTCAGGATATCTGTATGCAATATCAGAACTGTTCTCCGTTTCAGGAGACACTGAATGCATAAGAATAATGAACAGAATACTTGAAATAACAGATAATCTGGTTCCTAAAGTAAAAAATTATGATATTATCAGCGGAGTAGCAGGGTGTCTGTCAGCAATGATCAATATATACGAAAATGAAAAAATAGATAACAGCATAAAAATGAAATGTAAAACTATAGCCGAAAAATGTATCAACAAAATTATCAGCGATAAGATCGAACCTGACGAAGGCGGAATTACATGGGAATCAACAGCCACAGATAAATTAATGACAGGTTTTGCTCATGGAAATGCCGGAATCATAGCAGTGCTTTCCAGAGCGCAGCATACATTCGGAATACGAGAAGATATTAAAAAGACTATCGATGATGCTCTTGTTTTTGAAAGAAAACTTTTCAACAAAAAGGACGGGAACTGGTATATAAACAACAAAGAAAAAAAATACGGCAACGGATGGTGTCACGGCGTTCCCGGAATTCTTCTCGAAAAAACAGAACTTCTGTCTGACAACTTCTCAGATGATAAAATTAAATACGAATATCAGCATGCATTAAATATCACTAAAAAATTTACTTTTGGTATAGGTCCAAGCCTTTGTCACGGTGATCTTGGAAATATTCAGATCGTTCACTATGCTGCAACAGCATTAGACGACAAGGAGCTGGAAAAACAGTGTGAAAATACATTTTCTGAAATTCTCAGAAGTGTTATAAAACCCAGATATAAGGGAAAATCCTTCAGAGGTACATCGTCAGCAGGTTTGTTTATCGGAACATCAGGATTCGGATATACCATTCTTCAGATGCTATTCCCTGAAAAAGTAAAAATGATTTTAGGCGCATAAGGAGGTTAATTTATTTATGTCATCATCAACATCTGAAAACATCAGAACCAAATCTCTGGCAAATGAACTTGTTTATGATTATCAATGCGGGATCTTTGATGAATACTATGAGGAACTGCTTAATGATTTTGAAACAAAAATTATTGACAGGCTCAGTTCAAATAATTACTGCTTTGAAATAAACACCGAAACAGTTCTGAAAAGTGCCCTGACTATTCAAAGACAGTCATTGATGAATATTGCTACGCGTTCACTTATGTCTGAAATGTATAACTATATCAGCAACGGAACCATTTCAAGATCCGATCCAAAAACTGAATACAAAGATTTTACAGACATTATTTCAGGCAATGAATTTAAAGCATATTTTGCAGAGAAATATGCTCCTCTTATGGAAATTCTTAATAAAAAGAATGAAACCATGTCAGATCTGATTCTCGAATGTATAGACAATCTTAACGCAGACGCAGATCTGATACACAACGAATTTGGATTTAAAATAGAATCACTTCAGGAAATTTCGCCCAACAGCGGAGATACACATAATAACGGAAAAAGTGTAGCCTCAGTCGTTGTAAATAACGGAACAAAAATATTCTATAAGCCACATTCTCTGGATGGAGATGAATTTTTCAGAAACTTCTCAAAAGAATTTGTAAAGGATAAAAAATTTGTCGATGAGATCGTAAAATTTGTCAGCTGCCCGGATCACGGATGGCAGGAATGCGTATCCTATAAACCGGTTACCAACATCAGTGAAGCAAAAAAATACTTTAAAAATATCGGAAAATATATCAGCCTGTTCTATATTCTCGGAACAGAAGATATGCATTATGAAAATATCATAGCATCCGGATGCTACCCGAAATTTATTGATCTCGAAAGTGTGCTTGCAAACAAAAACACAGAATGGTGCACTCAGCAGGAATCTCTTCTCAGCAACATGATGACGGAACTCAAACAGTCTGTATTCAGTTCAATAATTATTCCGCAGAACTACGAATTCACAATATTTGATATTGATCTTTCAGGTCTGACAGGAGGAATTAATGAAAATGATTCGAAAAATCTGACTTACTTTTCTTTAGAGGATACATTTACATCTGATATACATTATGAGAAGAAGCAGGCCAAAATAATAGCAGCACAAAATCTTCTTAAACTTGGAGATAAAATAATAAATCCGGGTGAATATGTATCAGATATAATCGAAGGATTTGAAGAAATATACAACGATATACTTGAATCAAAATCAGACATTATAAGCTGGCTGAAAAAATACGCCAAAGGAAATGCTTCATACAGACAAATTCTGAGAGCAACCTATATGTACGGAAAATTTCTCGATTCATCCTATCATCCTAAATATCTAATGTCGCAGGAAGAAAGAAAAAGATTGTTTTCACTTCTGAACGGTAAAAATCAGGAAATTTCAAAGCGAACACAAATCATAGAAGCTGAGAAAAAAGTGCTTATGAACAATGATGTTCCAAGTTTTGAAACCAAGCTTGACAGCAATGATATTTTCTATGATTATCTTGGAAAAACTGAATGCATCAAAAATGTATACACCGGTACGATGATCGACAGAATTACCGACAAACTGAACACATTGTCTGAAGATGATAAAAGGAAACAGATAAGTTACCTGAAAATATCCTTAATGAACTTCTCAGGGAAAACCATAAATTCTCTTAAAGAACAAAACTACAGTCTGTGGAATCTGATAAATAATATTTCAGACGCTCCTGAAAATGAATTATATCTTAAAACAGCAGAAGCTGTTGCAGAATCCCTGACAGATAAAATTATTATAAACAAAGAAACCGGAAGCTGTTCAATATTTGAACTGATCAGCAAAGAAGATGAAACTACACAGATCGGATATCTTAAACCGGATCTTTATACAGGATTAGGAACACTTCTTTTTATCGGATTGACCGCTTTCTATTCAAAGAACAAAAAACTCGAAAACTTCATGTTCGATCTTGATAAGGGATTTGCCGAGCTGTATCCTTTTGAAATAGTTAAAGATCAGCTTACAGAATCTGCTTTTAACGGTATTACATCTTATATATACGTATATTCGATACTTTATCGCTATTACAAAAATGACCTGTTTAAGAGCCGTTATAAAAATGCTCTGGATATTCTTCTCCAAAAAGATATTGATACGTTTACAGAAATAGATGTTATCTCAGGTCTTGCGGGAATAATTCCTGTAATATCAGAATTATACAGATTTGAAAAAGATCCGAAGCTTGCTGAATTTATTGAAAAAGCTGCATTGAAACTATGTGAAACAGTAAATAACAACGCTGATTTTGAACTTGCCGGATTTGCACACGGATACGCAGGAGTTATAAATGCATTATCAGAAGCATATACAATAAAAAGCTCTCCTGTATTTGAAGAAAATATCATCAGGCTTATCGACAAAGAAAATAAATTATATAACAGTCAGCAGATGAACTGGCGAGATCTTAGAAATAAAGAAAAAGAAAGCTATCAGATGTCATTCTGGTGCCACGGAAACGGGGGAATATCAATTTCAAGACTGGCAGCATTAAAAGTCCTGAAAAACAACGAAAAATATGCAAAAATCTGCAGATCAGATGCAGAAAAATTTATAAAGTTTATTCTGAACGATAATAAAAAGAAGAAAAATGATTGTCTATGTCATGGAACAATGGGTAATATTTCGATCTTGAATTCTCTTAAAGAAGAATTTACTGAATATCGTGATGAGATAAATGATTATATTAAAACAAATATGAAAAAAATGATATCAGAGGTTATTGAAAACGGATTTTGTTATCAAAACAAAGCTAATATTGAAAGCGTTGGTTTTATGACGGGATTATCAGGTATAGGATATGGTTTTTTAAGTCTATGGAACAATAAAATTCCAAATGTATTATTTTTAAAAATGGAAAGGTGTGACTAATTCAAATGAAAAAAGTACCTTATGTAGGTCAATTAACACAAACAGAATGCGGCCTTTGCAGCTGCGCGATGATCTTAGGATATTACGGAAGACATATTAAAGTCAGTGATCTGAGAGTTAAGTATGAAATAGGAAGAGATGGTCTGAAACTAAGCGAGTTGAGTTCTATTCTTAAAGAAAACGGAATGGAAACACATGTATACAAAGCGAAGTTCAGCCAGTTAAAAAATGACAAATGTCCTATGATCGCATTCTGGGAAAACAAGCATTTTCTTGTCATTGAAAGCATCACTGAAAAAGGTGTATGTGTAGTCGATTCAGCTATAGGCCGAGTTAAAATGTCACTTGCAGAAGCAGAAGAAAAATTCTCCGGATTTATTATGACAGCAACGCCTACTGAATCTTTTGAAAAAATAGCTAAACCAAAAAATGTCTGGTTTAATTACACGTATCTTCTATTCAATAATGTCGGATTGTTCCTGAAAGTACTGGCTCTGTCACTTCTGTCATACGGATTCACTTTGCTGACACCAATATTTATTCAAAAAGTAATAGATTCCGTAATAAGCGGAAAGAGTTCATTTGTAAATTCAGCCTCGTACTTTAAAGTTTTCGGAGCGCTGGCCGGTGCAGTACTTCTGTACTGTCTGGTAGTATTTCTTACCGGACAAAAAACGCTGGACTATTCACGATACATAGACAATTCGATAAATAAAAATCTGTTCAGCAGGTTGCTGCAGCTGCCATCAAAATTCTTTGAAATACGATCCAGCGGTGATATCCTGTTCAGAGTACAAAGCTTAGGCATAATCAGAGATATGTTCTCACAAAAAATAGTCAAATTCATAATGAATATCGGTGCTATTGCAGTTCTTCTCGGTTATATAGCATATTTGTCCAAAGTACTCGCGTTGTTCTGTGTAGGATATTTTATACTGAGCGGTTTTGCAATAATATACACACGAAAAAAGATCCTTGAAACAAATCAGGCCGAAATAGTTGAAATGTCAAAACTTCAGGGAACACAAACAGAAATGATCTACTCAATTTCTGATATTAAAATGACTGCAACAGAAGATTCTGTTTACAACAAATGGGAAAAACAGTATCAAACAGCTAATGACAAACACTACGCAACACAAAAATACCAGAACATCCACACAACTTTTATTAACATGATCAATACATTAGGTCCGATTCTCCTCTTTGCAGTTGGTATAATTCTTTACAATTCAGGACTCATGTCAATCGGTTCAGTAATTGCAGTATATTCTGCATCAACAACTTATATGTCACTTTGTGTATCAACATTTACATCAATTGATGACTTCCTGTTATCAAGTCAGTATATAGACCGTGTAAGAGAAATTACCGAGGAACCTATCGAAAAAGTTCCGGATAATCCTCAGCTCGCAGATTGCGGAAATGACATTGAATTAAACAATGTAAGCTTCTCTTATACCAATCATTCACCAAAGGTCATCGATAATGTTTCAATGAAAATAAAGAGCGGACAGAAAGTAGCCATCGTCGGACCATCAGGTTCAGGTAAAACAACGTTAGGAAAATTAATTTTAGGACTCTATAAAGCAACCGGAGGAGAGGTAATATACGACGGAATCAACAGTGATGAAATAGATCAGAAAGCATTCCGACGACATATAGGTGTAGTTCCTCAGGATATGGTTCTGATGAATAAATCTATCAAAGATAATATTGCACTTGAAAGAGATTATGTAACAGATGAAATGATACAGGAAGCAGCAGAATTTGCATGTATCAAAGATGAAATAGAATCAATGCCTATGAAATACAACACTATTATTTCTGATATGGGTACAAACATATCAGGAGGGCAGAAGCAAAGAATAGCACTGGCAAGAGCACTTATAAGCAAACCGAAACTGCTGTTCCTTGATGAAGCAACCAGTTCACTTGATGCGATGAATGAACATATTATTTCATCATACGTTCACGGATGCGGCTGCACTCAGGTAGTTATAGCACACAGAATCTCGACGATCAAAGATGCCGATGTAATTTATGTTATGAAGGACGGCAAGATCGCAGAATATGGCAATCATGAAGAACTTTTAAGTAAAAACGGAATATACAGTAATCTTTATACCAATCAGCTTACTGATTTACAGTACGCATAATTGAAAGGAGAATAATCTTATAATGAATAACAAATTAGGAATTACCACAGAAGAAGAACTCGAAGAAATTTTTGATCTGGAGGACAACAAAGCAGGCGGAATGAATGCAACTATATTTGTTCATGAACAGGCTATGAATATCTCATGGATGCTTTGCCCAACAGGTGCATGCACTAATATGGGTTACTGCGTATGATCTTTGAGCTAAAACCCTGACGGTAAAAAGCAGAGAAAGAAAAGCTATTCTTCAATTTAAAAAATTAAACCAATTTGCATACAATAATAGGAGAGAATAATGACAATAAATAACAGATTTCATTCTTTTAAAAAAATCAATTATTGTAAATGCTGTAACTCACATGGTTGGGATGAAGAAGAAATTACCGATCATGATATTCAGGAAAAAATAACCGGTGGATCCAATCATTCATTATATTGCAGCAATAACAAATTATGTGCTGCTGCAATGTGTGAATGCATCCACACAGATAATTTGACAAATCTTTCAAAATTAAGGTTATGGTACTGATACTGAAATTACTATAATAAAGGAGATGAATACTATGGAAAAAAACAACGGTCTTGGCACTGCTGAAGAAGAAGAACTTATTGATATCACTAATATGGAAGATACTCCGAACGGAGGCTGCATATCAGGTTTGACAATCACTTTAAGAATAACATCAGTTTTATGCCCGACAGGAGCATGTACATGTATTAAAGTTTGTGGAAAATAATATCAATGAAAAAGCTTTGTGGACTTGCTGAGGATGAAATCAGAATATGCCGGAAAACATCGCCGGCGATTATGAAAGTGAAGATCCTGACAACAAAGGAAAGGTTTGCTCTGTTACTGTTGAATGCCGGCATGTTTGTGTGACCGGGTAAACCGTTCCGGATGGAGTGCCCGGTGCCACTGATAAGCTGCTTTGAATAATTACTTTATTTTTTATCATATTTATTTTTAATTGAATTTTGGAGGTTATTATCATGGATACAAATAATACAAATAATACAAACAAAAAATTAGGTGCTGTTAATGAAGAAGAACTCAAGAAGATCGCTGATACTGTAAACGACGTTGCCGGTGGTTCCGAAGTTGTTTCTGCTGTTACCGCTGTTGTCAGTGCTGTTATCGGTGCTTCATGGATGCTCTGTCCTTCAGGTGCATGCACTTCGACAGGTTACTGCAAATAATTTAAGTCATTCGGTTTACTTATTTTGAATTTAATGTTTTTAAAAGGAGAATAATATTATGAATAATATCAATGAAAAAGCTTGCGGACTTGCTGAGGATGAGATCAGAGATCAGAAAATGCAGGAAGATATCGCCGGCGGTTATGACAGTGAA
>JAZUJY010000265.1:0-5767 GCA_045643005.1 Oscillospiraceae bacterium
AAATGTTCAAAGCTCTGCTTTTAACAAGCAGAGGCGATTCGCAGAATCGGTTCCCGCTCAGTCGGAGATTGTACTCCGACTGTTTGGTCAGATAGAACCCGCCGCCTGCAGAGGCGGGGGATATCCTCTGTGTTGTTATAATGTTTCTTCCTATGCTGCAGAATAAGGAAGCATTGTCCTCATCTATGATGGAAGGAACACAGGCTACCCTTGATGGTGTTCTGATCAATCAGATTTGTCCGAGTGATGCTGACAAGAACGTAAATGAAGTTATCAACTTAATCCTGTACCAAATCCCTATGATTTTGTCGGATATATTCTTTATAGGATTGATCTTCCGATAAAGCTTTTTCCGGTTCTGATAGTATAATAATTTTCGGTGAATCAGATTTTGTAAAAACATATTGTGAAAAAGTGGGTATAGGATACGATTTTAAAATAAAACATTTCTCACCGGTTTTTCTCCTGAATATATAAATAAAGTCAGAATTATATATAATAAATAATACTTTTTAACTCATCAAAATGCTACAAAAAAAACAACCGAACTTTTTCTGAAAACTTTATAAGCCTATACGAAATTTAGTATTATAAGAATTAACTAACTAAAAAATTCTTGACATTATTACCATGTTAGTATTATGATAAAGTAAAATCAATAATATTAAGGAGGAATACATATGAAAAAAATCAACAAAATAGTAGCAGCTTTGACAGCTTTGCTGATGTTCCGGGGAACTATGATGCTGCCGGAAACTAACACATTTAAGAATGATATAACTGTCGGTGCATTGTCAGAACAATATTTCGATGATGAAAACAGTGTAATAATATATTATGAAAAATCTGAAGACCATATAGTAATTACAGATGCTGAAAGTTCAATCCCTTTCCCTATAAGAAATCTTGTTATTCCTGAGACTATAAAAGGTCTTCCTGTAACTGAAATAGCAGATATGGATGAATATGGATTGTACGCTGAAAACTATGTACTTCCTGACACTATAAAAAGAATAGGTAATAATGTTTTTAGAGGAAAATCCTTCAGTGATGTGTTAAATGAATTTGTAATGCCTGCTGATCTTGAGGAAATCGGAGATTTTGCTTTTTTTGATTCCAATGTTCATAAAATAAGCTTAAATTCCAAACTTAAGAAAATAGGAACCGGTGCTTTTGCAGAAAACTATATAAGCGATATTGAACTTGATAAAAACAATAAATACTTCAAACTGGTTGACAATAATCTGTATAACTATGATATGACGGAACTTATTATGACTGATTCCGTGAGTGAGATAACAGAATTTAAAGTTCCTGATACTGTAAAAAAAATAGATTATAAAGCGATCAACTACTATAGCATAGATAAACTGATTCTTCCTGAAGGTTTGGAGGAACTTGGTGAATCATGCCTTTCTGCATATATTATTAAAGAGCTTACAATTCCTTCGACTTTAAAAACAATCGGAAAATTTAATATTTTCCCGGATAAAGTATCAAAAATCAATGTAAGTACTGACAATCCGGTTTTCAAAATCATAAACGACGTATTGTATAATGTAAAAGATAAGGAACTGTTTTATGTTCCGTCTGATATAGATACAGAAGAGTTTACTGTTGAAGAAGGAACTGAAACGATTGGAGACAGAGCATTTCAATCATGTAAAAATGTTAAAAAAGTGATCCTTCCGGACAGTGTAACTGTAATAGAAGTTGCAGCTTTTAACGCCGCTCATATTTCTCAGATAAATTTTCCTGAAAACCTTGAATATATAGGCGAAGCGGCATTTTGCAGTTCAGAAATTGGCGGAGATATAGTACTTCCTGATTCTGTTAAATATATCGGCGATTATGCATTCAGTAGCATCCCGGATTTAAAAACAATATTCATTCCTGACTCAGTGGAGAATATTTTTGAACATACATTTTCTGATGATGAAAATCTGGATACTGTTTATTTGAACAGCAAATATGATTTAAATTTAATTGAAGTAAACGAAAATACAAAATTTGAATTCAATGATTATAAGGGAACAGTAGAAATTGACGGCGTACTGTTTTCTTCTGACAAAAAAAATCTTATAACATTTCCAAAGGATCTTATAGCTGACAAATACGTCATACCTGCCGGAGTTGAAACTATTAGCAGCTATGCTTTTTCAAATACTCATGTAAAACAAGTCATAATACCTGAAAGTGTAAAGGAAATCAGATCAAATGCGTTTATCAGCAGTATGATCGAAAATGCAGATGTGCCGTCAACTGTAACATATATCGGTGACAATGCATTTAAACTCTGCCAGAATCTTTATTTTGCAGAGATGCCTGAGGAAACTGATTACTTCGGAAAAAATGTTTTCTCAGGATGCTGTGAACTTGTTTCTGTAAAACTTCCTGAAAATCTTGAGGAAATTCCTGAAGGGACCTTCACAGACTGTAAAATGTTAAAATCGCTCAGCCTTCCTGCCGGAATCAAACATTTGAAAAAATGCAGCCTTCCGAAAAATATTAATGAAATTTTTATTACTGTAAATACTTCGGAAATTGATGATGATGCATTTGAGGAATGTGTTGATCTGGTAAACATATCAGGGGAGGAATTTTCAGAAGCGGAAACATTTGCAGAAAAGCACAATTATCAGTTTTACCCGGATCTTCATTCACGAAAGGCTGACGTAAATGAAGACAGCAAACTTGATATAAAAGACATGATAATGATGAAAAACGCTCTTCTTACAGAAAAATATCCGGAAGAAAACTATGACGTTGACAGAAACGGTTCAGTAGATGCATCAGATTTAGTATCGCTTCAAAAAGCTCTGATGGGCTTAAGAGATGAAAATATCAGAGGCCTCCGAGATGCGGTATTTATGCGATTTGATATTGAGTATCCATTAGCAGACAAGGTATATGAGATGCTGAATACAGACGATTATTTAAATTCTGTAGCATCAGCTGAAGAAATACAAATGAGAAAGTCAACAAATTCGATAAAAGCAGGACTTTTAGGCAAAAAACTTAATGATATAGCAGGTGAAAAAGTCAGGGAACTCTTTGATAACAATTACTCAGTTACCATAGGCTTTAAAAATGTTCAGAATTTTAATACTACACAAATTTATCCTGACTATACTTCTCTTATATATGACAATGCCTTAAATGTATATATAGATGAAAGAGCTTACACTTATGATAGTAAAAATAACGGCGTTGTTTACATAGCTGCTGTTCCTGAAGAAGTATGTGACCCGCTGAAGCTCACTGCTTCGGTAAGCGCAAGAGAAATATATGTAGCAAAACCTGTAATTTATCTTTATCCTGAAGAAGAAACAAAGGTAAATGTTAAGCTTGAACTTGACCGTGATTCACATCTTGCATACTCATATCCTGAATATCCTGAAGAAACAGGATGGAATGTAACAGCAAAGCCTGATTCAACCATATATGATGAAAACGGAAGAGAATACTCATATCTGTTCTGGGACGCAGTATCAGACAAAAAATGGGATACCTCAGAAGGATTTGTTGTAAAGGGAAGCGATACGGTAAAATTCCTTCAGGAAAAACTCGAATACCTCGGACTTACTCCAAAGGAATATAACGAGTTCATCGTCTACTGGATGCCGAAAATGCAAAACAACAAATACAATCTTATAACCTTCCAGACAAAGGATTATGAAGAATCTGCAAAGCTTGAGATCACGCCAAAACCGGACAGTATACAGAGAGTCTTCATGACCTTCAAACCTCTCGATGAATATACAGAGGTCAAGGAACAGAAGCTCGAACCGTTTGAAAGACACGGTTTTTCAGTAATTGAATGGGGTGGAGCAGAACTTCAATAATACTAAATTGTAATTACATTTATTAATTCATAAAAAAATTGCGAAACAGGGAACATAAACTGTTTCGCAATTTTTTACTGTTAAATAACTTTTAATTAGAACTGTCAAGAAGATTTTTCATAGTTTAAAATTACTGGCAATATATCAAAAATTTTATTTCTCTTCATTACGAAAGGATATAAGTTTTGTCTTAAACATTTTTTCAGCGACCGAATATTTTTTTGAAAAAACCACCCTTTGAACTACATCCTGAAGAATCCTTATTTGAAACCGAATGGATGTCATATGGGGATTTTCTGCCAAGTTTCTTATTAAAACCGGTACCATCAGCAGCAAATGACCATTCTCCTGTTGAGATATCCTTTATAAGTCTTCCTATAATTATAGATACAATTGATGAATCATAGCTTTCTGTGAGATTATAGATACAAAATCCTTTTTTATACTCGGAAGGATTTTCGTAAACAGCAGCAAAAGCATTTTGAACTTCAGCAAATGAAACACCGTATGAAAACATATTAAGTCCAAGCTCAACTTCATCAATGTTTTTATTGATTTTTGAAAGTACAACATGCATACTCTCATCTATACCGGATCCTTTACCTGTAGTGTTGTCTCCGGAATAACTTATTCCGTTTGCAAAACAGTTTAAGAAATACAAATGATTTATCGTTTTTCCGTTTGATTTCAGATAAATATGAACATCTATATCAATGTTTCTTGATTTGCCGTTTGCAACACTGTCCCATCCGGCTCCTACATAAAAAGAATCGAGTTTTTCTGAATTTTTAACGAGTGATATTTTCTGACCTTTTTCAAGACTGATCATGTTATTTTTGCCTCCTTATTATTAATCCGTGTCAGGGTGAAACTCACTACTCCAATTATATGACTCTAACCATTTGGCTATTTTCTTTGTAATAGTAGGAGCTCCATGGCTTTTATCATGTGGTGTACCATCATAATTCATAGAAGTTCCATCGGTAAAATGTTCATGTGTTTTTTGATTTGGCACATTTGGGTTGTGTGGCGGGTCAACTCTATCTATACCATTAGGTGCTTTGCCTCTTTCGACATCTTTTTGAATTTGATTTCTTGATTGAGGATCATAGTTATGTACCAGAACAGAATTATCACCGACGAAGTAAGTGTTGAAGTCAGCAACCTCAAGGTTATAGACCTTTATAGACTCTGCCGGCCTCTCCAGCTCGGCACCTGTTATGGACGCAGTTGAACCGACAATGATGAATAACTCGTCGCCTTCGGCAAGGTCATAGCCATATAACAACACAGAGGATATCCCCCGCCTCTGCAGGCGGCGGGTTCTATCTGACCAAACAGTCGGAGTACAATCTCCGACTGAGCGGGAACCGATTCTACGAATCGCCTCTGCTTGTTAAAAGCAGAGCTTTGAACAATTTCAAAAAATACAATGATTCAAGCGTCTTTGAATTAAGTTTAGCACAATTGCATCCTAAAATCAAGCATTTGAAAATCTTATCTCCCTTTGCGAGATCTTTGTCGGTTACTATTCACGGCCAAATAATGGAATAATAAAATGAAATACTAAGAGCGACAAACATCGAAATTCTGATGTTTGTCGCTCTTTTTGACTATGTATAAATGTGCACAGAAACAAACGTTGGTATTTGTTTAAATAGATACCAATAAAACTATTGACATTTTTGTTGGTATGCGATATAACAACACAGAGGATATCCCCCGCCTCTGCAGGCGGCGGGTTCTATCTGACCAAACAGTCGGAGTACAATCTCCGACTGAGCGGGAACCGATTCTGCGAATCGCCTCTGCTTGTTAAAAGCAGAGCTTTGAATAATAAGTACCAAATATAGAAAGGGAGTTTAAAAATGTCAATAGTAAGATATGTGGATAAGAAAACAGGAAGAACGGTTCTTTATGAA
>JAZUJY010000266.1:0-6189 GCA_045643005.1 Oscillospiraceae bacterium
TGATTTTGTAGATGATACAGTCAAAACGGTGGAATATGTTGTTTCTGATGATGTTACAGTGGTGATTTCGTCATTAGTATCATTATTAATTGGAGATTGATTATTTGAATTTTCATTTTGAGAAATATAATTTTCGTTATCAGGTGTTGGAACAGGATCATTTGAAGTTGGTTGTTCTGGTTTTGAAGAACGAATTTTTACGCCGCCACCATAATAAGTAAAGTTTGAAGGACCAAATTCTTCTTCTTTATTTGCCTCAAGAGCAAAAGAAGTGTAAAATACATCAGATTTACAATAGCATTCTTCAATTGGAACAATTTCATAAAAGTCACCTTCTTGTACCTCATACGGAATATAAACATATATATTGTAAAATCTACCATTTGGAATTTTCTTGTCTTCGCAAAAATAGGTGTCGGCTTTTATAAAATATGTACAATTTTCCATATGACCGACTTTAGAAACTATTCTTGGAAGAGTATCGCTTTCTCCGCAATGATAAGTATAATTAGCTAATTTGTCGTCAAGTTTATAAGAAATGTCTATGAAAAAAATATCTTCATCAGGGACATTTGATAAGTTGACTGCAAGTGGTATCAACCTATCCTTCGGTATCTCCTCAATAGAAATCTCCTTCGTCTCCACCCTGATCTCAATATTATACGGATCCGCACATACTGTATTCACATAAAAATCAATATTCGTAATAACACAACCAAGTATTATAACAAATGTCAAAGCAATCGAAGCAATTCTGTTTTTCATTAATAAAATCATCCTAACATTTTAATTTTTCTTTCTCCTTTTGAATGTGATCATAAGGGCAACGACCATAATCAGTAAGCATAATAAGAATAAAATTAATCTGATAATATTTGAATTACTGCTTTTTTCTTTTGTCACTTCTGATGTATTTAAAGCTTCAGTATTTACATTAACATTCATTTCTGATTCTGTTTGTTCTATGGAAGTAATAGAAGATAATGCTGTAGTTGATTTATTAGAAGATGCAGTCGAAACTGTGGAATATATGGTTTCTGATGATGTTACTGTGGTGGTTTCTTCTTTAGTATCATTATTAATTGGAGCTTGAATATTTGGAACTTCAGTTTGAGAAATTAAAAAATCATTATTAGATGTTGGAACAGGATCATTTGAAATTGGCTGTTCAGGTTGTGAAGAACGTATTTTTATGCCGCCTCCATAAAAAGAAAAATTTGATGGTCCAAATATTTCTTCTCGGTTGGCTTCTAAGGCAAAAGAAGTTTCATGTTGATCATCCATACAATTTTCGATTGGTATTAATTCAAAAAAATCTCCTTCTTTGACTTCTGTTGGGATAAATAACAGAAAATCATATATTTTTCCATTTGATATTTTTTTACTGGACCTAAACATTGTGTCGCCTTTAATAAACAGTGTATGTGGATTTGCAGGATATTTTTTTATAGCTAAAGAAGGAATTGTGTTATCTTCCTTACAATAGTTTATCCAATTATCTAATTTGCTGTCTATTCTATATGTAATATCTAAAAAGAAAAAATCGTCATTCGGAACATTATTAACGTTTATTGCTAACGGTACCAATCGATTTTCCGGTATCTCCTCAATCGAAATCTCCTTAGTCTCCACACTGATCTCAATATTATACGGATCCGCACAAACCGTATTCACATTAAAATCAATATTCGTAATAACACACCCCAGTATCATAACGACTGTCAAAGCAATCGAAGCAATTCTGTTTTTCATAATAATCATCCTCCGGACTATTTATATATAAGTCATAAGCCTTAATAATTATAGAATATTGTCGGTTTATTATCAAGGTGTAAATGAAACTTCTATATTGCGAATGTTTTTTTCAACATTTACAGAAAATATACGGATATCTGTACAAAAGTCCTGCTGAGAAATAAACTTAAATAAATCCATCTAACCTCCGCAGCTTCGTAATTTATCTATTTCACTGCAGGTCATATTTTATCATAACAAATAACCGGTTTCAATACTTTTTCCCTATTATGCATCGAAAATGGTATGAAGCGCACTTTTTTCTCAAAATGTGGAAATCAGACGGTAAAAAAAACAGCTTGCAGTCAGAAATATCATCCTTAAAATAATTTTTATTTCAGGATTTTAAAAAAATAAAAAAAGTAATGAACAGAAAAGGTATCCTTGTTCTGTATCCTGAAGCAAGATATGAAAATACAGGAACAAGTTCGGAGCTTCCGGCTTCGGTAAGCAAGCTGGTCAAGTATCTTGATGTTCCGGTTGTTACCGTAAATATGCGTGGAAATTATCTTCAGAGCCCTATCTGGAATCTGACATACAGAAAGGATGCAAGGCTGGACGCAACCGTAACTCAGGTATTTACAAGAGAAGAGGTAAGAAAGGCATCGGAAGAGGAAATCGGTGCAAAGCTTACTGATTTTTTGTCATACGACGAATATGCATGGCAGTATGAAACAAAGATGGCCATTAATTTTGACAGGCGTTCAGAAGGAATTGCTTGTAACAAAAACAAACAATAAGTTTGAAAATTTTTAAATATTTTTCACTATTTTTTTGAAAAATTGTGTAATATTCTGTTTTTTGTGCGGTCTTAAATTATGAAGACCGGTAAATATTAATATTTTTATTAATCACAATTGAAAACTTTTTGTAAATAAACTGAATCGAAAGCAAAAAGTGTTAATAATATCTGAAAGAGCAGTCCGCTGCTTTCTGTTTTTTTCAGTTGTGCGTTGCCGGTAAATACATCACAACATGAAAATGAAGGAGTAATTCACAATGAAGAAAAAATCGTTCAAGGCTGTAAGTGCAGTATTCAGTATTATTTTTACAATGTCTTCTGCAGGCTCGTTTGTTTATTCGGCAGAAAATGATGTACCCGAAAACGGCAGTATCATTGACGAAACACCTGCAGCAATAAAAGCAGGTCAGGAAACTCAAATTCTTAAAAATAATCCTGCAAAATTTCCTGCATCCTTCGACCTTCGCAATGTAAACGGAAAAAACTACGTTACACCTGTAAAGGATCAGGGAAAATGGAACACATGCTGGTCGTTAGGTGCAATTGCAGCCGCTGAGACAAGTGTTCTCTATGAGCTTTCTGAAAAAACAGGCTTATCACCTGATAATTTTGATGTGGAGTTTTCTTCACTTCAAAACGCCTGGTTTACATTTTCACAGGTAAAAGGCGGCTCACAGGACGGTGAGGGCGTTTATTTTATAGCTCAGAACGAAGATGAAGAAAAGGAAAATGCACTTAACAGAGGTCTTATTATGGGCGGAGCAGATTCGTATGTCATTAATACTTTCTCAAGTGGTATAGGCCCTGTTGCAGAAAAACTTGCACCTTATAAAAATAAAAGCGGAAACCATATTTTCTATAAGCTTGATAAAGAAACAGGCAAAAAAATAAGAGATGAAGGCGGCCAGCCTGTATTTGAAAGTCACCCTGCCGACTGGAAATGGAGCGAAGATGAACTGTTTGTGGACGGTGGAAGCTACGGTACTGTCGGCGAGGACTGGTCAGTTTCAGATGAATTAAAGTATAATACTTCATATCTTGAAAATGCAGAAATTCTTCCTTCACCTGCATTTGAGTTTGATGAAGAAGGAAACTGTGTGTATTCATATAATGAAGATGTAACAAATCGTATGAAATCAGCTCTTCTTTCAGGAAAAGCAGTTTCTGTTACCTACTGCTCCGAGAAACCGGATTTTGCTGAGCTTGAAAATGAGGATGATACAGCATTTATCAACAAAAACTATGCTCACTATACTTATGACGAGATCTATACACCTTTTTACAATACCGAAACATTTACAGAATCAATGGTTACACCAAACCACGTTGTTTGTATCGTAGGCTATGATGACAACTACTCAAAAGACAATTTCAAGAAGGGTACTTCCGCATATACGGGAAATGATATGACACCTCCTGCAGACGGTGCCTGGATCGTTAAGAACAGCTGGGGCAGTTCGGACGGAGAATTTCCGAACAACAGCGACTGGGGTGCTGACGGAAGCGGTTATTTTTACCTTTCATACTATGACAAGACAATTTACAGCCCTACAATTTTTGACTTTGATGTTGAAAATATGTACCCTGAATACTTCGGCAAAGAAAAACAGGAAAAGATCGTTCAGCAGTATGATATGCTCAACACTGCATGCTATGAGATTATGCCGAGTGACACGGAATCAAGCTATGCAAATGTGTTCACAGCAGAACAGGATCAGTATCTTACAGCTGTTTCAACAGTTATCAGCACCGAAAATCCTACAACAGCAAAATATCAGATATACAGGCTGAACGAAAATGCAAAAAATCCTTCTGACGGCGAGCTTATCAGTGAATTTGAAAGTGCATATTCCGCCATAGGCTATTATACAGAGAAACTTCCTGAAAAACAGCTTATCAAAAAGGGACAAAAATATTCAGTCGTTATCACAAATAAAGATGATTCATGCTATTATGTTTCATTTGCTATAGATAGCGGTAAGGGAAATGCCGATTATTATAATGACTTATATGGTATGAATGTATGCACGGTCTATGGAAAGGCTGTTATGAATGAGGGAGAAAGCTTTATTTATCAGGATGGTGAATGGAGCGACTTTACCACTTTACGTGATATGTTCAATGTCATGTATCCGTGGGATGACGAAGAAAAGGCTTATTGCCTTGAAAAATACGGTTCGGATGAAAGCGTTGTGGTCCCTGAACTTTCAACTTTAGACAACTTCAAGATAAAGGCAATTGCAGAACCTGCAAATCTTTCCGGGGAAGAAACCACAGCCACTCAGCCTGAGACCACAACAGCTGCTGAAACCACAACCACTCAGCCGGCAGTAACTACTTCAGAAACAACAAAGTCAGGCGAAACCGAAACTACTACGGTTACAACAGCTGCTTCTGAAACAACAACCCAGGCAGCAAAATACAGCAATGATGAGCTCTGCGATATGGCTTCAAAGCTTTACAGGGAGGAAAAGGGCAAGGATCCTGAAAATGTATCTGCAGAGAAAAATGCAGACGGTTCTGTTTCAATCATTATTGACGGCGAAAAGACTTATACTGTGGATGCAAATACAGGTAAGGGTACTGACTCAAACGGAAAAGCTGTTGATCTTCCTGCCACAGGTATGACTTCACCATTTTCCGCTGTCGCAGGTACATGTGCAGCTGTAATGACTCTCCTTGGCGGTATTTTTATTTCAAAATCAAAGAAAAAGGGTGAATAATAAATGAAAACAAGCGAAAAGTTCAGACTGATGCCCATAAAAAAACGCATATTTTTTATTGCCGGGGTTATACTTTTTACATTCGGTCTGAGCATTCTCGCTTACTTCGGCGGCAAATCCGTCTATCGCCGTTTGCGAAGGGTTTATCT
The DNA here is from genome assembly GCA_045643005.1 of Oscillospiraceae bacterium. GTDB lineage: Bacteria > Bacillota > Clostridia > Oscillospirales > Ruminococcaceae > HUN007. The sequence continues at coordinate 5,409 of JAZUJY010000266.1, forward strand.
TCTGAAAACAAGCGTTGTTCTCGAAATTCCGGATCTCGATATAAAAGAGCCTGTGCTTGAAGGAACAGACTCAAAGGTTTTGGCTTATGCCTGCGGTCACTTCACCGAAAGCGGTGAGGGAAATTACTGCATTGCAGGTCACAGCAGCCCTTATTATGAATACGCATTCAACGCCCTGAAGGATGCTGAAAACGGTATGGAAATACAGCTTTTCGACAAGGACGGCAGCTGCTCGGTTTACCGCATAGCAGATACTTTTATCGTAAAGCCTTCTGAAACGTGGATCCTCAACGGTTTCGGAGACAACAGAATAACTCTCGTAACCTGTACAGACGACGGCTCTGAGCGAAAGATCGTTGTCGGAAAAAAACAATAAAATAATAACAACACAAAGGATATCCCCCGCCTCTGCAGTCGGCGGGTTCTATCTGACCAAACAGTCGGAGTACAATCTCCGACTGAGCGGGAACCGATTCTACGAATCGCCTCTGCTTGTTAAAAGCAGAGCTTTGAAATGATTCCCTAAGAGAAATTTTAGTTTTTCTGTATAACAATACAGAAAAGCATTTCTGAGAAATGACAAAGAGAGATATAAAGAATATTTGTCAAAAGTAGAAAAAGGAGAGGAAAAAATCAACACAGGTACTCTTTATCCTTATGAGATCATAAGAAGTGTACTTTCCCAGAGTCTTTCAGATGATGAGAAAAGAACACTTGATCTTACATGGAAAAGCATCATAGGAGATTCGTCTGACAGTACAGGAGAAAATGCACTTGCTGT
>JAZUJY010000267.1:0-54932 GCA_045643005.1 Oscillospiraceae bacterium
GAAGACGGAAAGTATGCAGTACAGGGCGAATTTGCGATAGGATTCGGAGACGAAAAGACAGCACCGTCATGGCTTGATGTACCTGCATACAGCGCTGCAAAGGATACAGGATATTACTTTACTTTGAGTAATGATGAAACAAAAGAAAAGCTGACATCGGATGATGTAAAGAAACTACTCGAAAGCGGAAAGAACGTAGAGATAGAAGCTTGGTACAAGGACGGTACGGAGGACACTGCAGTAAAGGCAGGCACGCTGAAGTCAGTCTTTACGGACAACGCAAGGGTAGTGAAGGAAACAGACGAAGAAACACCTGAAAACTATAAGGTTCAGGGTGAATTTAAGATAAATGTATATGATTCCGAGGGAACTCTTTCCATAGAAGATAATGATCCTAAGTATTACGACGTTCCGAAGTGGGATGAAGATGAACAGGCAGGCTATTATTTCAATCCTTTCGGAGGAACAAGCAGACTTACTGAAGATGAAGCGTTTGCACTTATAAAAGAAGGAAACGAAAAAATAGTTGATATATGTGTAATAGCAGGCAATGGCTGTGCCCAGAAGGAAGCCGGAAGAATTGATGCTGGATTTACAGGAAATGCAAAACTTGTGTTCTCAGAATCAGGTTCGGAAGAGGATTATGTATTCTGTTACAAAGCACAGGGCGAGTATGAGTTGTCTGTTTACAGTGGTGAAATTGTAATAGATACTTTGGAGAAAAAGTATCTGCCTTCTGTTTACAACACCAATGAGACAGGTTATTATTTCATGACTGATGATGACAGGATAACATGGAATGACGCTTATGAAAATCTGAAAGAAGATAATACTTCTATGGCAACTGCATACTACTATGATTCAAAATCAAAAGAAACAGTTGTTGCAGGTATTATTATATTTGAATTTGACGGAAATGCGGTACTGGTTCCGGGATATGATTTTGCAGTAAATGCAAAATATTATCCTGCAGGTTTCAGTGCAGATTCACTTGAACAGCTCGGCAACGATGAGAAAACTTCTCAGTATTTCCCTGCAAAAAAATACAGCAGTACTGATCATAACGGATATTATTTTGGAGATCATATGGATGAAACTGATGCCAAAAATAAGCTTAATACATTTGAAGCTGATTCTGTTGAGGTAAAATTTGATCAAAATGAGACGATTACTGCAAATGCAGGAACAATATACAGAAAATTTGATGACAAGGCATCTTTGGCTCTGGAAAACGGAAAATTTGTTATAAATGGTTACTTCAGTGTAACAGGAGAGACAAATTCAAAATTTGTTACAGACAGCACTTCCCAGCTGCTGATCATTCCTCAGATAGGAACAAAACCGTCATCTGCAGGCTCATATTACAAAGTCTCAGAATCAGATGAAATATTGACAGAAGGTCAGATGGAAAACAAACTTAAAACATTTGAGGCTGATTCTGCAAGGGCTTATTATTCTGATACAGACGGTACGGTAACTAAGATAGAGCCGGATATTGTCAGGGTATTTACCGGAAAGGCAAAACTTATTTCGGGTGACAATGACAAACTGGTTGTTCAGGCAGAATATAAACTTCAGGCAGGGGATGTTTCCGCAGCACCGGAATATCTTGAAGTATCTGAATATGATTCTGAAACAGGCAGAGGATATTTCTTTGCCGAATCTGCTGACAGCAGCGAAAAAATGAGCTATGAGACAATGATGGCAAAACTTGGCGGGAATGAAACTATAAAAATCTGGTATCAGGACGGTTCAAAAGTTGTTCAGATAGGTTATGTAAACAGAGAATTTACCGGAAATGCAAGAACTGTTCAAGAAAGTGACGGAGAAGGAAACTGGCTTGCTGTTTACGGAGAATACAAGACTGTTGTTTATGATACAGATACAAATGTCATCATTAATGGAACAGGTGCAGCTTATGAAAGAGTTCCGAAGTGGAATGACAGTGATAAATCAGGTTATTATTTCCTTACTTCTAAAGGCGAAAAACTGAATGAAAAACAGGCTGTGGATAGTCTTGATGAAAATTATGGTACGACAACAGAGATCATGATGGTAAACGCTGATGGTGACGATCCTGTTAAGGCAGGAACGTTTGCTTCAAGATTTACAGGAAATGTTGAGTTTAACTGCAGAAGAGCAGGTTCTGAGCCTCTTGATATGGCGATCAACGGATGTTATGCACTGACAGCAATAACTGAAAATCCTGAAACTGCAGGACAAACAGAGTTATTCTATCCGGGTGTTCCTGAGTTTAAGATAGGAACATTCAGTACAACACAGACAGGATTCTATTTCATAGACAGTAAAGGAAGCAAAAATGACTGGAGTACTGTTTTAAATGAAATGAGAGAAGGAATCCTTACAGAGGCTGAAGGTTACTACTACGATAAGGAAACCGATGAGACGGTATGTGCAGGCTCAGTACAGCTGGCATCACATACATATGAGATATCAGGAACCGAAAAAATCGGTATTGCTGAGAAATATTCCGCAGTAATAATAAGTGAAACCGGTTCATATCCGGGAAGTATTGATATTTCTGTAGAAGCAAAACCGTACACAAAGGAAGCAGGAGAGGGATATTATCTCTGGGACAATGCTGCAGGAAAAGAAATTACGGGAACGATACAGTCGGTACTTGAAGACGTTAAAGCAGGAACATACAGTGATGTATCAGTATATTATCATATTGGAAATGATGCATTTTCTGTATCATCAGACCAGTGCGCAGGAAAGCTGACACTTGGAGAAAAGTTCCTGACAGATACTATAAAACTTGTAGATGAAAGCGGAAACTATGTTCTGTATGACAATGTGAAGACGGAATACGGATACCAGAATGAAGGGGAAGAATTTGTATTCCTCGGATATATTGAAGGTTTCGAAAAACAGTCACCGTTTAGTACCGGTACAAATACAGGATACTACTTTGAAAACAATAACAGCAAGTATACATACAGCGAAGCAGTTGATATGATGAAGTCAGGCGATGCATACTTGTTTGATGCAAGATGTGACGGAAAGGACACGGATCATACTGCAAAAACATTCGGAGAAGGTACTGTAAAAGCCGAAGAAACAGGTCTGACAGCAGTATACAACGGAAGCTCTGAAATATTTGATATAAATAAGCTTGATGTTACAGCGTTGTATAAAGTTGATTTTACCGATACTGACAATCATGAATATGACATAGATGAAATGTTCACATTTACAAGAACACTGTCTCATTCTGAAAATGGAAGTGACGGATATACACTGTCATATGACGGAAAGAGCGATGCCGAAACACTGGAAATGATAGCTTCAGGAAAGTTTGAAGGAAAAGTTGAGGTATCATATGGTGATAAAACAGCTTTTGTTGACATTAGTATTGATCCCGAATATGCTCTCAGAATAGTAAGGAATGATGACGGAAACTACGTAGTACAGGGTAAATATGAACTCGGTTCCGGAGAAGGATCATGGTTTGATGAACCTGTATACAGTGAATCAACAGATTCAGGTTATTACTTTACCGAAAAAGGAAAATCTGAAATACTTACATCTGATGCTGCTAATGATCTGCTTATACCAAACGGAAGAAATACTGAGATAGAAGTATGGTACAAGGACAAAGCAAACGAAAAAGCTGTTCAGGTCGGTTATATAAAGAGAGAATTTACCGGAAAAGCAAGAACTGTTTATAATGAAGATGAAGAAGAAAACAGGATCTCAGTAGAGGGAGAGTATCAGTCAGTTGTATATGATTCATCCGATACAGTTGTTATTGAAGGATGCGATGCAGCTTATGAAAGCATTCCGGAATGGAATGAAACTGAAGAATTTGGATACTATTTCCTGCCTGAAGGTGAAGATGAAAAAATATGTGAAACAGATGCCTTTGATTACGTTGATATGAACTTTGGATCAAAGATTATGATCATGATGGCTGACGGCAAAAAGTCAGCAGAAGCAGGTGTTATAGAGTCGAAATATGCGTATGCAAATGATTATGTAGGTGAAGGAACCAATCCGGATAATTATAATCTGAATATAGCAGCATACTATTTTGTCGATGTTACATCCTTCAATCCTAAAGAAGAAATAGCCATATTTGATGACGAAGTAAAATATCCGGAATACAGTCAATCAAAGACAGGATATTATTACTCTGACAGTTCAGGAAGAAAAGCAAACTGGAGAACATTTTTCAACGAATTTGAAGATAAAAATAAATCTCTCGATTACATTACAGGTTATTTCTATGATGGAGTATCAAAAACTGCTTATCCTGTTGGTGATATCAAAGTATTATTTGATAAGCCAAAGCTGTGTGGAAGTGATAAAATCAGTGTAAAGGGTCAGTTTGTTATTTATTATTCAGAACATGACAAATCAGAATTTGATGACATGTTTACGATATCCTATAATATAACTCCATGCTCAGATGCAAACGAAAGAGGATATTATCTGTGGGATAATGATACAGGAACTATTCTTTCAGAAAACATTAATTCTGCACTGGAAGAAATGAGGTCAGGAAAATACAGCAGTGTTTCTGTATACTATAATTCAGGAAACGGTGAATTGTCAGTATCAGATGATGAGTATATCGGAGATCTTATAGTAGGAACGAAATACCTTACTCAGGAAATAAAACTCGAAAAAGAAAATGATGAATATGTTGTTTACGATAAAACCAAGACTAAGTACGGATACCAGAATGACGGCGAAGCTGTTGAATATCTTAAAGATACTAATAATAATTTTAAATATCTGAGAGAATTTGAAAGACAGCAGCCATATACATCAAGTGCAGATACAGGATATTACTTCAGACTGGATGAAACAACACCGTACACATACAGTGACGCAGTAAATATGCTGACATCAGGTGAGATATCATCCATTAATGTAAAATGCAAGGGATTGTATGAAGAAAATGATGAAAACTGGATATTTGGAACAGGTGCCATGATAGCTGAGCCAAAAGGAGTAACAGCTTCATATTCAGGCGATCCGTCCAAAGAATTTGACATCCAGAAGCTTGATGTATCTGCATTGTTCAATGTAAAATATGCAAGTACCGATGTTCCGGATTATAATATAGACAGCATGTTTACATTTACAAGAACACTGTCTCATTCTGAAAACGGAAGTGACGGATATACACTGTCATATGACGGTCTTTCAGATGAAGAAACATTAGAACTGATTTCTTCAGATGCATTTAACGATGAGGTAACTGTACACTATGGTGATATAGATACAAAAGTACATATTTCATCAGATCCTGCAATAAAAGAATTTACAGGAAATGTAAAACTTGTGCCTGCCGGAAGTGATGATTTTAAGGTTCAGGGTGAGTTTGTACTTAGGAAAGGTACTGATCCTGTATATCTGGATGTTCCCGAATATGATGCCGTTACCGGAACAGGATATTACTTTGTTGATTCTTCAGACAAAAATACTATTCTTACAGAAGAAGCGGCTATGGCGTTGCTTAAACAGGATAACGAAATAACAGTAATGTATAAGGACGAATCGTCATCAGTTCCAGTTGCAGCCGGTACGATAAGCAAACAGTTTACCGGAAAAGCAAAGACGGTTGTCAAGTCAGATGGTGAAGGAAACAACTTTGCCGTAGAGGGCGAATATCAGACAGTTGTATATGATAACAAGGAAAAAGTTGTTATTCTGACATATGGTGCAGAGTATGAAAGCGTTCCGAAGTGGGATGCAGGCACTAAGCACGGATATTATTTCATTAATGAATCAGGTGAAAAGCTAAGTGAGTCTGATGCACTTGGATCAGTAAACAATAATTGCGGTTCAAAAGTCAGCATAATGATGGATGACATCAGAAGCAAAAAAACTGTAAAAGCAGGCGAAATAGCATCGGTATTTTCAACATTGTCAGAACTTGAAAATGCATTTGATGAATCCGGTGAACTTGAAGTTTCAGTATTCGGCAGCTATTATACCGAAGTAAGATCTGAAAATACTCAGGCGGGTAGTGCTGTTCTCGTAAGCTTTACTCCAAAATACTATAGCGGACCGTTTACAGACAGCGATGAAAAGACAGGATACTATTTTACGGACAGTAAGGGTCAGCACGCTGACTGGAGTACTGTTTACAGTGAAATGAAGTCAGGTGTTCTTGAAGAAACAAAAGGATATTTTTATGATGCGGCTTCAAAAACAACATCCTGTGGTGGTTCTGTAAGTGTTTCACCTCATTCGTTTGAACTTACAGGCAGCGATGATGTCAGAGTATCGGCAAAGTATAGCGTGGATATAAACAGCAACAGGCAAAGCTATTTTGCTGAACCTTACTATATTGATGTGGATGTTAAACCATATGACGAGACGACAGGAAAAGGATACTATCTGTGGGATAATGTTAAAAATGAAGTTGTTTTCGGAACAGTGGATGATGTACTTGATGCGTTTAAGTCAGAAACATACAGCAAAGTTTTAGTATATTACCATTCAGGCGGTGGTGGATTGTCAGTTACATCTGACAAGTATATCGGAGTTCTGAAAACAGAAGGAAGTACTTTGACTGAAGTAACAAAACTCGTAAAAGAAAATGATGAATATGTTGTTTATGATCTGGTAAGTACTCCATATGGCTATCAAAATGACAAGAAGAACTTTGTTAAGGTTGACGCTGTTGAAAAATTTGTAAAACAGGTGCCGTATGATTTCAATACAAAAGAAGGATATCGTTTCCTTTACGGAGTTGCATCAACTAGTTACAGCTACAGCGGAGCAATTGAAAATTTCATGTCCGGCGATATGACAAGCTATAAAGTCAGATGTTATCAGCCTGGTGACGCTGAAGCGTACGGATCAGGAAAAATGGAAGCAAAGAAAACAGGATTGACAGCTGTATATTCAGGCTCGGATGAAGAGTTTGATATAAGCAAACTTGATGTAACAAGTAATTATAAAGTATCCTATACTGACAGTACAAATATAGAATACAGCATAGATGAAATATTTACATTCCAGAAAACACTGTCACATTCTGAAAACGGAAGCGACGGATATACACTGTCATATGACGGTCTGTCCGATGCAAAAACGGTTGAGATGCTTTCTTCAGGTTTCTTTGACGGAGATGTAACTGTAAAATACGGTAATATAAGTACAACTGTACATATTCTGATAAATCCTGCAATAAAAGAATTTACAGGAAATGTAAAACTTGTGCCTTCCGGAAATGATGATTTTAAGGTTCAGGGTGAGTTTGTACTTAAGAGAGGTACTGATCCTGTATATCTGGATGTTCCCGAATATGATGCCGTTACCGGAACGGGATACTATTTTGCTGATTCTGCTGACGGCGAAAAAATGAGTCTTGAAGAAGTACTTAATATAGTTGACAGAAATAATGACATAAATATCTGGTATAAGGATGACGAGAGTACAACTCCTGTTCAGGCAGGTACTGTAAAGAGAGAGTTTACAGGAAATGCAAGAACTACTGTTCTTGAAAACGCTGAAGTCGGAAACATGATTGCAGTTGAAGGCGAGTATCATACAGTGGTTTATGATGAAAAAGAAAAACCTGTAATAACGGGAATAGATGCAAAGTATGAAAGTGTTCAGAAATGGAACGACAATGACGGTTTCGGATATTATTTCCTTAACGAGTCAAATGAAATGATAAGTGAAGAGCAGACTTTTGAAGTTATAAATGAGATCATCGGTACAAAAGTATATATCATGATGAAAGACAGTGCCGGTGCTGCTCCTGCTGAAGCGGGTATTTGTAAAACAGAGGTCACAGACGGCTGCTGCTATGCTGAACTGGATTCTACGTATTTCTATGATATGGGCGTTGAAGCGGAATATAGTATTTCTGTCATAACAAACAATCCGGAAGGTGAATCGAATGAACTTATGTGTGATTTCGACTATATGCTTCAGGAATATACAGAATCAGATACCGAACCAGGTTATAATTTCACAGACGGATCCGGAAAGAAAGTTGAATGGAGATCAGTTTATGATGAATTAGAGAAAGGTACTGAAGAAAAAACTACAGGTTATATTCATGATGCAGCAGGAAATACTTATAATCTCGGTGATATTAAACTGTTGTTTGATAAACCTGAAATGCATTATACTAATGAGATCAATATCAAAAGAAAGATCACGATTATGGTTGCAGAACCGGGAAGTTCGGATTTCAATGAATATGACAGTGCGGATCTGGTTGTATTGCCGTATTCAAATAATATAGGAAGAGGATACTATCTGTGGGATAATGATGCAGATAAAGTAATCGAAGGAAATATCAATTCTGTATTGGAAGAAATGTGGTCAGGAAAATACAGTAATGTATCAGTATACTATCACGTAGGCGATGATGCATTTTCAGTATCGGGCGATGAGTATATCGGAGATCTTATAGTCGGAAAGACATATCTCAGTCAGGAAATCAAACTCGAAAAAGAAAATGATGAATACGTTGTTTATGATAATACCAAGACGAAGTACGGATTTAAGAACGCCGGAAAAGAAGCTGAATATCCCGGATATCTTAGAAAATTTGAAAGACAGCAGCCATATACTACAAGTGCAGATATAGGATATTATTTCAAACCTGATGAAACGACACCGTTCTCATACAGTGAAGCAGTAAATATGCTGAAATCAGGTGAGGTATCATCATTTTATGTAAAATGCAAGGGACTGTATGAAAAAAATGATGAAAACTGGGTATTTGGAACAGGTGACATGATAGCTGAGCAGAAAGAAGTATCAGCTTCATATTCAGGTATTCCGTCTGAAGTTTTTGATGTTCATAAGCTTAATGTTTCTGCATTGTTCAATGTAAAATATGCAAGTACCGATGTTCCGGATTATAATATAGACAGCATGTTCACATTTACAAGAACACTGTCTCATTCTGAAAACGGAAGTGACGGATATACACTGTCATATAACGGCCTTTCAGATGAAGAAACGATGAACCTTCTTTCATCAGGAGATTTTGAAGGAAATGTTGATGTAAAATACGGCGGACAGAGTGTATCTGTAAAACTCAGCATTCATCCTGAGTACATCAGTGTATTTACCGGAAACACAAAACTGCTTTCAGGTAATGATAACAAACCGGTTGTTAAAGCTGAATATAAGCTTCAGGCAGGAAGTGTCTCAAAGGAACCGGAATATATAACTGTTCCCGAATATGATACTGCTACAGGCAGCGGATATTATTTTGCTGATTCTGCTAACGGCACAAAAATGAACTATGAAGAAGTGATGGCAGAACTTGACGGAAACGAGACCGTAGATATCTGGTACAAGGACGTTAATTATTCAAAATCAGTTAAAGTCGGTACTGTAAAGAGAGAATTTACCGGAAAAGCAAGAACTGTTTCAACTAACGCTGAAGTCGGAAACAAACTTGCAGTAGATGGCGAGTATCATACAGTTGTCTATGATGCAGCAGGAAATGTTGTTATTGCAGGATTTGATGCAGCTTATGAAAGTGTTCCGGAATGGAATGACAGTGATGAGTCCGGTTATTACTTCTTTACTTCTTCAGGCGAAAAGCTGAATGAAGCAGAAGCGTTTGATAATTTAACAGCCAATTACGGTACGACCATACAGATAATGATGGTGAACAGTAAAGGTGAAAGTCCTGTTACAGCAGGTACTGTATCTTCAGAATTTGCAAACAGAGTATATATGTATTCTGCACGTATAGAAGATGAACCTGTAAATATGAAGGTATGCGGATATTATAATGCAATAGTCAGAACAAACAATTCAGGTTCAACTAACAGCAAAATTTATGATTGCAGTCTCGGATTAAATCGTGCTGTATATATTGATAAAGATACAGAAACAGGTTTCTATTATACTGATAACAACGGATGCAGGATGGACTGGAGTACTGCACTGAAGAAAATGAAGGCAGGTACTCTGGGATCAGTCAACGGCTATTATTATGATAATACATCCCACACAACATTCTTTGCAGGTACAGCTAATTTCAGAGACTATTCTGTCTGGATGTATAAAGACAAAGATACAGAACTCTGCGTAAAAGAGAACTACGAGATAATTCTGTATAGTGAAACGGGATCATATTCATATGATGTATATCCTAACTATCTGGCAGTCAGCCCGTACAGTAAAGAAGCAGGAGAGGGATATTATCTCTGGGATCCTGATACAAAGAAAGTCATATCCGGAACACTGCTGTCTGCACTAAAGGATATGGAAGACGGAAAGTACCAGAGTGTATCAGTATACAATCGCATAGGTGACAGTGCGTTTGATGTTTCAGCTGACAGGCATATAGGAAATCTCTTAAAAGAAAACAGCTATCATACAATGTATACAAAGCTGGAAAAAGAAAACGATGAGTATGTTCTGTATAACAAAGTGGATACAGAATATGGATATCAGAACATCGGAGAAGCTTTTGTTTTTGTTGAAAAAGCAGGAAAATACGAAAAACAGGAACCGTTCAACGGAACAACAGGATATTATTTCATAGATCCTTCAAATCATTATCATACATATTCTAAAGCACTTAATTTGATGAAGTCAGGCACGTACGAACAATTTACAGTAAGATGCAGAGATCAGTATAAAGATTCAAGTACAGGTAAGGTATCATTGAAGTTGTTGGGAACCGGTATTATGAAATCTGAATTTGCAAGGATCACAGCTTCATATTCAGGCAGCTCCGGCGGTTCAGATATCAGTAAGCTTACAGTAAATGCTGTATTTAACGTAGCATATACTGATAACTACCCTTCCGAATACAACATACCTAGTATGCTGACATTTGAAAGAACACTGGCTCATTCTGAAAACGGCAGTGAAGGATATACTCTTTCATATAATGGAAAGAGTGACGCTGAAACGATGGCGCTGATAGCTTCCGGAAATTTTGAAGGAACAGTTGAAGTTTCATATAACGGAAAAAAAGCTTCGGTATATATTAGTAATCAACCTGTGTTCACCGGTGTATTTACCGGAAATACAAAACTGCTTTCAGGCGGCAGTGAAAAACTGATTGTTCAGGCCGAATTTAAAGAAGGCAGCACAACGGAGTATAAAACTGTTTCTGAATATGATCCTGCTACAGGAAAAGGATATTACTTCGCCGAATCTGCTGACAGCAGCAAAAAAATGAGTTATGAAGAAGCACTGGCAGAACTTGACAGAAATGAAACCATATATATCTGGTACAAGGACAGTACAGCTTCAAATGCTGCAGAAGCAGGTTCGTTAAGCAGAGAATTTGCTGTAAAAGCAAGAACGATTGTCGAATATGATTATGACGGAAACAAGTATGCAGTAGAAGGTGAGTATCATACAGTTGTATTTGATAAAGACGGAAAAACCGTGATAACAGGAATAGATTCAGATTTTGAAAGCGTTCAGAGATGGAACAGCAGTGATAATTTCGGATATTATTTCCTGACAGAATCAAATGAAAAACTAAATGAAAAGCAGGCATTTGATTACATTGATAAGAATATCGGCAAATCAGTCAAAATCATGATGGCCGACAGTGTGAGAGGTATTCAGATAGAGGCTCAGGCAGGTGTTGTTGCATCAGAATATACAGGTACACCTGAACTTGTAAGTATCTGTAACGAATCAGGTGAATTTGAATTTGCTGTTTCGGGATACTATACTGTCGGCGTCAGAACAAATAATCCCCCAACAGAGTTTGACACTCTTAGTTACAGTATTCCACAACCTAAGATAGGAAAATACAGCGAATCAGATACAGGATACTATTTCATTGACAGCTCAGGAAACAAGGCGCCATGGAGTAAAGTATTCAAAGAAATGACAGCCGGTACTTTGGATAAAGCAGTTGCTTATTTCCACGACGAAGCAGCCGGAAAGACTGATATCGGCGGTTCTGTTCAAATAAAACTTGATGAACTTAAGATGTATGGAAACGACGAAATCAAAGTAGGAAGACAATGTACATTTAATCTTGAAAACTATCACGGAGGTTACGGCTTAACAGAAAAAGGCGAGGCTGATTTTGATCTGGAACCTTGTACCGGAGAAACAGATACAGGATATTATATCTGGGATGCAGGTAACAATAGAATTATTCCGGGTAATGTTACTTCTGCGATTGAAGGCATGAGTTCAGGATCGTACAGCAATGTTTCGGTTTACTATCATTCGGGCAATGGTTCATTCTCTGTTTCATCCGATAAGTATATAGGAAAGCTTGTTACAGGATACAAAGGTTTTAGTCAGGAACTGAAGCTTGAAAAAGAAAACAGTGAGTATGTTGTATATGCTGTGAGAAATACAGAGTGCGGATATCAGAATGATGGCGAAGCTACTGTTATGCTGGATTCCACGCTGGACAGATTTGAAAAAATATCTCCTTACAGTTTAAGTACAAATAAAGGATATTATTTCAGAGACAGTGCCAAAAATAAATATACATACAGTGAGGCTGTAGATCTGCTGAAATCAGGTAATATATCATCTATCGAAGTCAAATTTAACGAAATTTATTATAATAAGAAAGATGGTGAAACATATGGATTGGGTAATGGCAGCATGACAACCAAGCAAACAGGTATAGCTGCTTCATATCCAAAAGATGACAGCAGTTTTGATATCCAGAAGCTTAATGTTTCAGCCGGATTCAGTGTGGATTACAATAACAGTTATTATAAACAATATAATATTTCCGGTATGTTTACATTTGACAGAACTATTCCTCATTCTGAAAACGGCAGCGACGGATATAAGCTTTCATATAACGGCGCTTCTGATGCAGACACAGTCAATATGCTTAAGTCAGGAAACTTTGACGGAGAAGTTACTGTAACATACGGCAGCTTTGACACGAAAGTACGTATTACAGTGAAATCAAACGAAAGTACTCCGACCGGTTATATTATGAATGCAAACGACCAAAACGGATTTTATTTCGTAATCAATTCGGACGGTGAAGCTGAGATTATTGGATACAGAGGAACAGGTTATGATCTTGTATTCCCAAGTTATTTTAAGGGCGGATACTGGAAACTAGTATCTGACAAATGGGATAATGCAATTTATAGTACGAGAGATAATAAAAATTATCAATTTGAATATGTTGAAACACCTGATAAATTATATAAAGTTTCAACAATAAGTAAAAAGTTCGGAACAAATATGGCACAATTCACATCAATAGTATTTAGTGATGGTATTGAAAAAATCGATGATGATTTTATGTTAAATCCGTCATGGAATAATTCCATTAAAGAAATTGTAATACCTGACTCTGTAAAATACATTGGAGCACGTGCTTTCAAGGGTCTCCACACAGGCTATGAGTTAAAGCTTGGAAATGGTTTTGAGTATATTGGTGAGGAAGCTTTTGCTGATTCACCAGGTGCCAAATGCAGCAATAAGCCGGAGGATTCAGATTATCGAGTTGGTAAGGATGCATTCAAAGGCTTTGGTTAAGCTTTGAAGTGATAACTTAAACTGTAGAAGAATTATTTCACTCCTATTAAAAAAATCAATATTCATAAAAAGCAGGAAAGTACAACTTTCCTGCTTTTTTTTAAAAAAATTTTTCACAAAATTTTCATTGAAATTTTGTATGCTTCGTGATATAATTAAAATGTTTACAGGATTTTGTTAATTAGGAAACGAGGTTATATATGAAATTAAAGAAAAAAATAGCTGCTTCACTGACAGCATTTTTATGTTTGGGAACATGCTTTGTATCAGCAGCTGCTTCAACTCAGGACGATGTTCTTGAAGCTGCAAGAAAAGCAGGATTCCCTGAATCACTTGTACAGCAGGGATTTAATTATATCAACGGTGTTGATTATTCATCTGATGAGTATGATCTTATGATAAATGCCATCAACGAGTACAGTCAGAAAACAGATGAAGAGATCGCAAACATTCTTGAGAGCAACGGCATAGAGGTACCTGCAGAATACAGCGGAGCAGAGAATAAGACATCTGAACCGGCTGCACAGGAACCTGCTGCACCGGAACAGGCTGTTACTGATAAAGCTGAGGAGAACAAGCCTGCAGTAAGTGAATCTGAAAAGACTGTAAATTACTCAGATCTTTCTGAAGAAGAAAAGAAAGAGTATATAGCTAACATGTCCCAGGCTCAGAAAAATGAGATCATCAAAAACCTTGATACTGAAAAGAAGGTTGAGATCATCAACAAGTTTATCGATGCAAGTGAAGAACTTGGAATGAACGTTACTGTTGATGATATTTCAAAGGATTCCATCAGCTACAGCATCAGGGACAACGAAGGCGGTCTTGTGGATATTTCTGCAGTCGGCTCAGGTCTTGTGGACGATACGGGCATTGATTACACACTGCTTGTTTTAGGATGTCTGGCAGTTGTTGTACTGTCATGCTTCGGTTTTGTTATGTTTATGCGTCTTCAGAATAAATAATGATATGTTATACAAAGCAGGGGTTTTGTACACCTGCTTTGTTTGCATATAAGAATAAAAAGCCTTTGTAATTCGTACAAAATTGCTTTTTATTCATTGAAAATATAATAATTTTGTTGCTGACTCAAAAACTTTCACAAAGTTTTTATTGAAAACTGATTTTTTTTGTGCTATAATAACATTATATCTTTTATACTCTTGTATTAAAGAAGGAAATGGGGTTATGGTATGAAAAAGAAAAACAACATTGTTATTACACTTGCAGCGCTGATATGTATGGGAGCATGTTCAGCAAATATACAGACTGCAGGAGCTGCAACAAAGGAAGAAGTTGTTGCTGCGGCAAGAAAAGCCGGATTCCCGGAAGTTGGAATACAGCAGGGACTTAACTATGCTCAGTCAAGGGATTTTACCCCTGAGCAGTACGATAAAATAATAGAATCAATAGAAAGCTATGACGGACTCACATATGAAGCGATAGTTGCTTTTCTTGAAGCAAGCGGAATGGAAGTTGAGCAGCCGTCACAGGAACAGGTAATTGACAATCCGGATAACGTTACAAATGATGCGGAGGTTTCTTCGTCAGAAGAGGCAGAACAGGATAAGACCGAAGATGCCGGACAGACAGAAACTGAAAACATGGTTGCATTTTCAGAGCTGTCGGATGAAGAACAGAAAGCATATGTTGACGGAATGACCAAGGTCGAAAAAAACAGGATCATAAAAGGTCTTGACAGTACAAAGAAGCTTGAAATAGTTGACAAACTGATAGAAACAAGCGGAGAATTAGGTATGAACGTAACTGTGGATGATATTTCACAGGATTCGATAAAATACAGTATAAGGGACGACAAAGGCGGACTTCTTGACATTGCTTCGATAGGAGCATCAACTGTAGATGATACCGGAATAGATTATACCGTTCTGCTGCTTGGATGTCTGGCAGTTCTGATACTGTCATGCTTCGGATTTATTTTGTTTTCACGTATGCAGAAAACAAATTAGTTTACAGCAATCGGAAAGGAAGAAAAATGGGAAAAAACAAAAATGATATCAAATCAGCTTCAGGGACACCTAAGGTCGTACTGATCTTTACACCGCTGCTGATCATGATGGTATGTGCTGCAATTATTGTAGTTGCCGGTATCAAGCCGTACAATAAAGTCAGCTCATATTTAAATATTGTCTTCAGTGACAATATGAAAATGACATCAACCGCATCACAGGATCTGATCATAGGAAAAGCAGACCTGACAAAATTTGATGACGTTGATGACCAGACAAAATCAGATGAAGGAAAAGTTGTTTATCCGAAATTCGGAGAACAGTATGCAGTTGTTGAATGTGAAGCAGTTCAGATGAGTGTTCCGGTTTACTGGGGAAGCAATTCAGATCTTCTTAAAAACGGAGCATGTCAGCTGTCAGGCTCTGTGGCTGTCGGAGATGTTGGAAACGCAGTCATAGATGCACATGTGAACACATTTTTCGAAAATCTTGATAAGATAAAAGAGGGGGACACGATCGTTGTCAAGACCTCTTATGGAAAGTTTACATACGAAGTAAAGGAAACAGTGGAATTTGTGAAGAAAAACAGAAAGTATATTTCACCGTCAAAAACGGAGAAGCTTACACTTTACACCTGTAAAAAACAAGTGCTTGGAGCGACCGATCAAAGAGTAGCTGTTATTTGTGAGCCTGTTGAAAAGGTATTTTATTCAAATGAGGTGTAATGTTAAATGCATAGATTAAGAAATTATATTTTTTGTGTTCTGGTCACGATAATTCTTTTTTTCTCGATGACCGCCATGGAGGGATTTATCTTTATTAAAGCTTCCGTGTTAAAATCAGACACATATCTCGAAGTCATTGATGAAGAAAAAGTTCCTGACAAGGTATGTGAGGAACTTACAGATCATTTTGAAGAAAAAGCAAATGCAACAGGTATTCCGAAGGAAGTATACGAGGAAGTGCTTGAGCATCCTGTTGTTCAGGATGTTATGGGAAAATGTGTTGACGGTGCTTTTAATTATATAAAAGGCAAAGCAAAGGGCGTTGATTACGAGGAAGCAAAGGAAAAGCTTGCTCCTCTTAAAGATTCAATAAAAAAATATCTTGAAGATTATGCTGATGAAAACAAAGTTGAAAAAGATGAAGAGTTTTATGAAAAGACAGAAAAATTTGCTGAAGAAGAAAGTGATTACATAATTGATTCAGCAGATGTCTACAAGTTTTCTACTGTGGAAAAAGCAGGATATCTCAAGTATGCAAAATTTGTTGCAGATCATATAAATGAACTTATTGCGGCTTCATCAGCTGCAGTCGGAGTATTTATGATAGTTCTTTTCCTTCTTAACCTGAAAAACAAAAAGAATTATCTTTACTGGTTCTCAACTGCACTGTTTATCATGTCTGCAGCATATCTCGGAATTTGTATATACGTAAAGCAGACCAATTATTTTGACAGATTTGCAATAAAAGCTCCTCCGGTATTTTCAGCAATGACAGGAGCAGGCTACAAATTTGCAGATCAGCTTATTATGATAAACGCTATCGTTATCGGTGCTGCATTTATCATGATGCTTATATATGCAGTATTTGGAAAGGATTCGTCACTTATCGCTGCCAAAGCAAAGAATTCAAAAACTGTATCTGTTGAAAAAGAAAAAGTTTCAGATGTTAAAACTGAAGAAACAGTAAATGAAGCATCAGATGAAGATACCGCTTCAGTTGATGCTGCAAATTCTGAAAGCACTGAAGATACAGAATAAAATTACTTTACGGTTAATAAATAAATACAAAAAGGATATGATTCGAAAAAATACGGGTCATATCCTTTTTTATGTTAAAAATAAAATCTGTGACGTTAAAATATACAAATGTTATAAGGGTAAAATAACAACGGAGGATAATCTTGCATGAATTTTTAAGCGGAGCTTAATTTTTCTTTACATTATTGCTGAAAAAAATGTATAATAGAAAAAGTGTGAAAATACAAAAAATATATTTTCAGTTTGTGATATCATGGGATAGATTATTTATTATAGAAAACAGAGGGTATTATTATGAAAAAATTCAGAAAACTAACAAGTGCAGCTTTTTCAGGAATACTTGCTTTTTCAGCTGTTGCGTCCTATGATATATTTCCCGGAACAGAAAATACGGTTTATGCAGGACAGTTACTCGGACAGACTGATTTTGAAGGCGGCGCCGGACTTCCGTGGCAGGTATGTGAATCTGAAACCGGTGAAATGGAATATGAGATAAAAGACGGAAAATTTAAAATAAAGATAGTAAACCCCGGCGGAAAATCCAACGGAGGGCAGGACAGATGGGACTGTCAGTTCAGATACAGAGGAATTAAGATAACAGCCGGACATACATATGAGGTATCGTATGAGATCTCGTCGGACAAAGACGGTCAGTATTATACCAAAATAGGCAACATGGCAGGAGATGTTGAACTCTGGCACAGCAACACAGGTGACAGTGATTTTAACAATACATGGAATATGATCCCGATTTCTGCCGGTGAGACCAAAAAGGTAAAGATGACCTTTGTTCCTTCAAAAAGCCTTGATTCAGCAGAATGGGCATTTCATCTCGGCGGGGACGGTTCGTATACAAGCGGCGGATGCTTTAAAGCAGGTACAGTACTGACGTTTGACAATATGTCACTTATTGATGTTACAAGTGATGAAAATGATTTTAAAGATGAAGGCTCTTCATCGACAGGTGAAATATTTGCAAATCAAGTCGGATATTTTCCCAAGGCTGAAAAAAAGGCAACAATGATAACTGCTTCTTCTGACCCTGTGGATTTTGAAATTGTTGACAAGGACGGAAAATCAGTATACAAGGGGAAAACAACTCCTTTCGGACATGATAATGATTCGGACAGGGATGTTCAGATAATTGATTTTTCTGATCTTGATACAGAGGGTGAAGGCTTCAGGATCAAGGCAGGGAATTCGGAAAGCAGGGCATTTTCAATAAAAAAAGACATTTATTCAGGTCTTTTGTATGATTCGCTCAATTATTTTTATCAGAACAGAAGCGGAATAAGTATAGAAAGCAAATATATATCATCGGGAGACAAGGAGAAGCTTGCAAGAAAGGCAGGACATTCCCCGGATCTTGCTGATTCCGGTTCATATTCCCTTGATGTTACAGGCGGATGGTACGATGCCGGAGACCATGGAAAATATGTTGTAAACGGCGGTATATCTCTCTGGACTATGCAAAATCAGTATGAAAGAGCAGTAAATCTCGCCAATGATTTAGAAAAACTTTACGATGACGGAAAGCTTGGGATCCCAGAAAGCGGAAATAATGCTCCTGATATTCTTGATGAAGCAAGATATGAGCTTGAGTGGATGATGAAGATGATAGTTCCTGACGGAAATCAGTATGCCGGAATGCTTCATCACAAGGTACATGATGAAAAATGGACAGGACTTGCACTTGCACCGTCAGATGATACGATGAAAAGAGTACTCAAGGCACCTTCGACGGCTGCAACTCTTAATTTTGCAGCATGTGCGGCACAGGCATCGAGACTGTGGAAAACTGCAGACAGTGATTTTGCGGAAAAATGCCTTGAAAGTGCGAAAAAAGCGTATGAGGCAGCAGTAAAAAATCCGTCTCTTATGGCACCTCTTGAGGATGGTGAAGGCGGCGGAGCGTATGGAGATGACTGTGTTGATGACGAGTTTTACTGGGCTCAGTGTGAATTGTATCTTGCCACCGGAGACAAAAAATATTATGATGAACTGAAAAAATCAGACAGCTTTTTGAAAATAAACACATCTCTCAAGGGCGGAGAATCAAAATCGACCTTCGGCAGCTTTGACTGGGAAAATGTTGCTGCTCTCGGAAATCTGTCGATAGCGTCTGTAAAGAAGGGCTTTTCGGATGATGAGATCGATAAGCTCAGCAAAAGCATGGCTGCAGCAGCTGATGAGTACGTTGAAACTGAAGCTTCACAGGGATTTGGTATCCCGATAAAATCATCAGTTACCTATGTGAACGGCAGTGAGGTAAACGGTTATCCATGGGGATCAAATTCATTTGTTGTAAATACTGCCATGATAATGGCATACGCATATGATCTTACCGGTGATGTCAGATATTATAACGGTGCCGCAGGAGCCATGGATTACATTTTGGGAAGAAATCCTATGGATATTTCATATGTTACCGGGTACGGTGAAAATACCACTCAAAATCCGCATCACCGTTTCTGGGCAAATCAGACGGATCCGTCTTTCCCGAAAGCTCCTGCGGGAGTCCTTTCAGGAGGTCCTAATTCAGGACTTCAGGATCCGTGGGTACAGGGTCTGGGCTGGTCGGCAGGTTCACTTGCTCCGCAGCTTTGCTATGCGGATCACATTGAAGCCTGGTCAACAAATGAATGCACAATAAACTGGAACGCTCCGCTTGCATGGATGGCAGGCTTTTTCTGTGATGAACCGGCGGAAGATAATTCTGTAAAACATAATGAAACAGAAGCGGTCAAAACAACTGAAAAGACAGAAAAGAAGAATAATGGCAAGGAGACTGCTTCATCGGAAAAATCAAAGGAAAAGAAAGCAAATTACAAGGATTCGATAGACAGTATAAAAAATATCCTGACATGGATCGGCGCTGCTGTAGTAGGCATTCTGGCGCTTATAGGACTTGGAACGGTTTTAAAAATAATATTCAGAAAAAAATAAAAATATGGTCATAAGATGAGGTAAAGCTTTGGACAAATATGAGATCTTAAAAAAACATTTCGGTCATAGTGATTTCAGAGAAGGACAGGCTGAGATAATAGACAATATACTGTCAGGAAGGGATGTTCTCGGAATAATGCCGACAGGTGCCGGAAAATCCGTCTGTTATCAGGTACCTGCGCTTATGCTTGAGGGGATAACCATCGTTATTTCTCCTCTTATATCACTTATGCAGGATCAGGTGGCATCACTTGTTGATCAGGGAATAAAAGCTGCCTTTATAAACAGCTCAATGACAGCTGCACAGTATTACAGAACAATTGAAAGAGCAGCAGCAGGAGAATACAAGCTGATATATGTAGCTCCCGAAAGACTGTCAGCCGATGATTTTATCGATCTTTCTGTAAATGTTAAAATATCCATGGTAACAGTCGATGAAGCACATTGCGTATCTCAGTGGGGACAGGATTTCAGACCGAGCTATCTTAAAATATCCGAGTTTATAGAAAAACTGTCCTATCGTCCGATACTCAGTGCTTTTACAGCAACCGCAACAACTGAAGTACGTGATGACATTGCTCTTATCCTGAGACAGAATGATCCTTTTATCATTACTACCGGCTTTGACAGAAAAAATCTGAAATTTTCGGTTCTGAGACCGAAAAACAGAAAAAATGAGCTGATTTCTCTTATAAAGGGATACAGCGGACAGAGCGGTATAGTTTACTGCTCAACAAGAAAAAATGTTGAGGAGATATGCGAGCTTCTGAATGAAAAGGGAATACCTGCAACAAGATATCATGCAGGGCTGTCAGATGAAGAGAGGAGTACAAATCAGGATGATTTTCTTTATGACAGAAAGCCTGTAATGGTAGCAACAAATGCGTTCGGAATGGGTATCGACAAATCAAATGTATCGTTTGTTATACATTTTAACATGCCGAAAAATCCTGAAAGCTATTATCAGGAGGCGGGAAGAGCGGGAAGAGACGGAGAACCTGCCGAATGTACCATACTTTACAGCGGACATGATGTAAAGCTCAATCAGTTCCTTATAGAAAAAGGAAATGAGGAAAATCCCGATCTGACAGATGAAATGAAAAAGTCGATAAGGGAAAAAGATCTCGAAAGACTCAAAATGATGACTATTTACTGTACGACCAATGAATGTCTCAGAGAGTACCTGTTAAGATATTTCGGAGAAAAATCTGCTTCCTTCTGCGGAAACTGTTCAAACTGCCTTCTTAATTTTGAGACCGTTGATGTGACGGTCGATGCACAGAAGATAGTATCATGTGTTTACAGGATAGCACAGCGAAAAAGAAGCTTCGGAAAGATGATGATCGCAGATATCCTTCACGGAAGTCAGAATAAAAAGATACTTGACTCAGGCTTCGATACGATATCGACCTATGGAATAATGTCAGATATTCCCGTTCACAGGATCATGACCATAATGGATTATCTTGTTGACAAAGGTTATCTTGCCGTGGCTGAAGGACAGTATCCGGTGATCACGCTTACAAAAAGCTCAGCAGAATTGCTGAAGGGCTCAAAGATAATATCCATGAAGCTGACAAAAGAGATAAGAGAAGAAAAGACAAAAACAGATAAAACAGTACTCTATGATATAGATCAGAATCTGTTTGGTGAACTCAAAAAGCTTCGCAATAAGCTTGCTTCAGAGGCTCATATCCCGGCCTATATAGTATTTGCTGATGCAGCACTCAGGGACATGTGCCGTAAAATGCCGAAAAACAGAACGGAATTCCTTAATGTTTCCGGAGTAGGTGAGGCGAAGGCTGATAAATATGCCGAACAGTTTACAGGGCTTATCAGAGAATATTCGGGAATGTAATAAAAAAACGGGCTGCCTTTTGACAGTCCGTCATTTTTTTATACTGATTGATCATCAGTCTATAAGATATACTACCCAGTAATTTGATGATCCGATGGAGTAATGACCTATTCCGCATTCAGTGTAGTAATATTTTGACACCTTTGCTTCATAGTTGTTAATCGTTGAAATCATACCGTAAACATTATCAGCGGTTGATACGATCTGAAGAAAGCTTGAATGTAATTTTCCGTATTCCTGCAATAATGTTGTGTATGAAGAACCGTCAGGACGAAACGAACTTGTATAATTTGTGCTGAGTTCTTTGGCTCTGATATCTGCAACATATGAAAGTTCGGAAGTCATTTCTGTGTTTTTTATATTGTTTTTCTGACGCAGTGAATTGATCGCATTAAGTATCTGCTGCTTTGAAGAATCCTGAGAGGCATCCGGGATATTATCAGGAAACAGTGAGTTTTGCTTTGGAGCTGATGATTCAGATACTGATGACTGTTCACTTCCTGTATTATTCTGATCGGGTTTATCGGTATTTGTTCGCGGGATCTCAACCGTACCAAGAGAAGGAACACTCATATCCTTTGATACATACTGCTTCAGCCTTGCAAGATCAGCGATATCTGTCTGCTGATTTTTGTCAACATCTGCAGCTGCAAAAGTTCTGCGATCCAGAGAAATGTTGTTTCTGTTCATAAGATAGACACACAGTCCCGAAAGATCAGTAAGATCAGCAACGCCGTTGTTGTCAAAATCTCCGACTATAACAGTGATAGAATCTTTTTTGTCAGGTGCAGCATTGACGGAAAAAGTCATAATACTATTTAACAGTATAAGTGAAGAAATAATTGTAGAAACTATTAGCTTGATTGTTTTCAATTAGCTCAACTCTTTTCATAAATAATTAAATGAAAGTTAAATATATTTGTCTATAATGCTATTTTATCATACCTGTAATGAAATGTCTATTGTCTATATTAACAAATGAAAACGACTTTTTTGTGAAAAAAATAAAAAAACTTTTGCAAAATATTACATATTGGCAATATAATTATATTATAACAATATATATAATTATATAACAAAATGAATGAAAAGTAAACTATTATTTTTAATTGTTTAATTTTTCTGAATACTGACCGGATTTTCTGTTGTATGTAAAACAATGTGATTTTTGTTTAAATTTGACTAAAACAGATATCAAAAAAATAATTGTAAAAAAGTTATTTTGAAAATTGGTATTTTATTTGTACAATAAATAAAAAAATTTGTATTTAATTTATGTAATCGAAACAAATCGCTGTGATAACCTATAAATAATCACAAAAAATAATTGCATTATTATATATATTCATGTATAATAAAAATCGGGTGGTTATTGAATAGTTAGGTCAACTGTTTACTCAAAGTTTTTAGGAGGATTAGAAAATGAAAATGAACAAAATCGCATTAAAGGCAATTACACTCAGTCTTTCTGCTGCTTTATTTACTTCTGCATTTGTTCCGGCAGCATCCGGAATAATCAACACTACAAGAGTAGCAGCTGTAGAAGCAGGTGTTGATGAACCTGTTGAACAGATCAAAAACGTTGATTTTGAAGAGAACATGAAGCACTGGAACCTTTACCTTGATGCTATGGGTGAAGGAAAAGGAAAGTTAGCAGTAACAGACGGTGAACTTGATCTTACTGTAAGCTCTGTAGGTTCATGCAACTATGCAGTCCAGGTTTACTACGACGGTGTTCATGTATATCAGAAGGGTCAGTATGTTCTTGAATTTGATGTTCGTTCAGATCTTGAAAGAGATTTTGAAGCAATGATCCAGATGAACGGCGGAGATTATACATCGTACTGCTGGACTCTTGTTTCACCTGAAGAAGAGGTTCAGCACATAGAAGTACCTTTCACCATGAAAGCAGAATCCGATGAAACAGCAAGACTTTGCTTTAACTGCGGTATTGCTAAATCAATGGATGAAGAAAATCTTCCGGAAGAACATCATATTTATTTTGACAATATCAGCGTTAAGCTTATTGATGATACAGAGGTAGATTACACAGGATTTATTACAGATGAAGAAGAAGCAGCTATTCTTACAAACCAGGTAGGTTATCTCCCGGGTGCAAAGAAAGAAGCAATTTTCCGCGGAGAAGATCTTGCAGGCAGTAAATTCTCTGTAGTAAATGCAGAAACCAAGAAGGCTGTTTACGAAGGAACCATCTCAGACGGATATGAAAACAAATCATCTGCTGAGATCCTTTATTCAGGAAACTTCACATCTGTAAATGAACCGGGCACATATTACATTACTGTAAACGGTCTTAAGGATTCATATCCTTTCACTATAGGCGAAGATGTCTATGACGATCTTCTCGAATCTGCTCTTCATATGCTTTATCTCCAGAGATGCGGATGTGAAGTAACTGACGAGACATTCGGACATGTGGCTTGTCATACTGATGAAGCTACTATTTACGGAACAAAGGACAAGATCGATGTTTCAGGCGGCTGGCATGATGCAGGTGACTACGGCAGATACGTGGTTCCTGGTGCAAAGACTGTAGCAGATCTTCTTCTTGCATACAACACAAATCCATCAGTATTCACTGATGATACAAATATTCCTGAGAGCGGAAACAAGATCGCTGATATCCTTGATGAAGCAAAATATGAACTTGACTGGATGTTCAAGATGCAGGATCAGGAAACAGGCGGCGTTCATCACAAGGTTTCATGTGCCGGCTTCCCTGGCTTTGTAATGCCTGAAAAGGAAACAGGCGAACTTATCGTAACTCCTGTTTCAACAACAGCAACAGCTGACTTCTGCGGTGCTATGGCTCTTGCTTATGATTCATACAAGGAAATAGACAAGGAATATGCTGAAAAATGTCTTGCTGCTGCCAAGTCAGCATGGGACTTCCTTGAAGCAAATCCGAAGCTTATATTCGAAAATCCTAAGGGAATAGTAACCGGTGACTACGCTGATACTTCAGATACAGACGAAAGATACTGGGCTGCTGCTCAGATGTACAAAGCTACAGGCGAATCAAAATATGCAGAAGCTTTTGCATCACTTTACGGCAAAAAAGGTCAGACAGGTATGGACTGGACAACAGTCGGAATGTACGGAAACTTTGCATACCTCTCACTTGATAAGGAACTTCAGGATGCTGATGTTCTTGCAAATGTTCTTGCAGTCATCAAGAAGGATGCAGATACGAATATGAAGTACACAGGAAAGAATATTTTCGGTACAGCTATCAACGGCTACTACTGGGGAAGCAACATGGGTATCGCAAACAGCGGTGTTGTTCTCTCAGAAGCAGCAGAACTTTTCAAACCTGCTGAAGATGCAGACGTTGACTATGATTATGCAGAATATGCTGTTGAACAGCTCAACTATCTCCTTGGTAAAAACGCTCTCGGCACATCATTTGTTACAGGCTTTGGAACAGTTTCACCTAAACATCCTCATCACAGACCTTCAGTTGCAATGAAGAAGGCTGTTCCGGGAATGGTATCAGGCGGTGTAAATCCGGGTCTTGAAGATCCTGCAGCTATGGAGCTTCTTGAAGATGCACCTGAAGCAAAATGCTGGATCGATAACGATCAGAGCTATTCAACAAACGAAGTAACTATTTACTGGAACTCACCTCTTATCTATCTCCTTGCTGAAGTTCTGAAAACTGATGATGCTTCCGGACAGCAGGGCGAAACATCAGAGATCATTTATGGTGACTTTAACGGAGATAAGGTTGCTGATCTTACAGACCTTACAAACCTCAGTCTCTACCTCCTCGGAGATATAGAATTTACTGATGCTCAGAAAAAAGCTGCTGACGTTGACGGAAACGATGAAATAGACATCGCTGACCTTGCACGTTTCAAACAGTATGTTTCAAAGGATCCTGACGTTAAGGTACTCAGATAATTAAAAGTATTTCTTTTGGTCAAAGAAGTATTTCAAAAAAATAAAATTTATAAACACTGATTTTTATCGAATATCCGGCTGTACCGGATATTCGTCAGTGAGTTGATGGGATCTCATCCCTTTACCGATGCACTGCTTTGCGAATGGTGCAGTGCCGGCTTAGAAGAATTAAGGTTAAAAGTTATAAAGTGTTAAACAGATCGGATACGTCCTTTTACCGGACGATTCGGTCTGTTTTTTTGAAAAGGTATATAAAATAGTCAAAACGACTAATAAATACTGAAAAAGAACACTTTATTTTTACAAAAGATTGTGATATAATTATTCAATAGATAATTTTTAATACAATAAAATCGGAGGAATCTTCAATGAGAGCAGTAATTACTGTTATTGGTAAGGATAACGTTGGAATTTTAGCAAAGGTTAGTACACTGTGTACAAAGTATAATGCAAACGTAATTGAGGTGACACAGTCGGTACTTCAGGATATGTTTGCTATGATAATGCTTATTGATATTTCTGCAATAAATCAGGATTTCGCAAATCTTTCAGATGAGATGACTGCACTTGGTCAGGATCTCGGACTCTCCATTCATACAATGCATGAGGATATTTTTAATTCAATGCACAGAATCTGATAGACAGTATCGGATAATCAAATTAATAGTATATGAAGGAGAAATTATTAAATGTTAAATGTTTACGATATACTTGAGACCATACGAATGATACAGGATGAATGTCTTGATATCCGTACCATCACCATGGGTATTTCACTTCTTGACTGTATCGACAGCGATATTGACAGGGCGTGTGACAAGGTTTATGACAAAATAGTAAGAAAAGCTCAGAACCTTGTAAAGACCGGTGAACAGATCGAAAAGGAATACGGTATTCCGATCATCAACAAGAGAATTTCAGTTACACCGATCGCCATGCTCAGTGCAGCCTGTGAGAAAAAGGATCCTGTAAAGTTTGCACTTACTCTTCAGAAAGCAGCTGATACATGCGGAGTAAACTTTATCGGAGGTTATTCAGCACTTGTACAGAAGGGATTTTCAGCAGGAGATCTTGATCTTATCAATTCCATTCCTGAGGCTCTTTCACGTACCCAGAATATTTGTTCTTCCGTAAACGTCGGATCTACAAGAACAGGTATTAATATGGACGCTGTTAAATTAATGGGTGAGATCGTTAGAAAATCGGCAGAGATAACAGCTGACAGAGACTGTATCGGTCCTGCAAAGCTTGTTGTATTCTGCAACGCTGTTGAGGATAATCCTTTTATGGCCGGTGCTTTTCACGGTGTCGGAGAGCCTGACTGTGTAATAAATGTCGGTGTATCAGGACCGGGTGTTGTTCGTTCAGCCGTTTCAAAATATCCTGATGCTGATATTTCACAGATAGCAGACGTTATAAAGAAAACAGCTTTCAAGATCACACGTATGGGACAGCTCGTCGGATCAAGAGCATCCGAAATGCTTGATGTTCCGTTTGGAATAGTTGATCTTTCACTTGCACCGACACCTGCTGTCGGCGACAGTGTTGCATATATACTCGAAGAACTCGGACTTGAAACATGCGGTATCCACGGTACTACAGCAGCACTTGCACTTTTAAATGACGCAGTTAAAAAAGGCGGCGTAATGGCTTCCTCACATATCGGCGGACTTTCAGGTGCATTTATTCCGGTTTCAGAGGATGCCGGTATGATAGCAGCTGCAAAGGCAGGCGTTTTAAGACTTGAAAAGCTTGAAGCCATGACAGCCGTATGCTCAGTTGGTCTTGATATGATAGCAATTCCGGGAGACACACCTGCTTCAACTATATCTGCAATTATTGCAGATGAGGCATGCATCGGAATGGTAAACAACAAGACAACTGCTGTCAGAGTTATTCCTGCAATAGGAAAGAAAGAAGGCGAGATGCTCGAATTCGGCGGATTGCTCGGAAGCGGTCCTGTTATGAGTGTTCATAAGGGTTCTGCTGAAAAATTTATTTCAAGAGGCGGAAGACTTCCGGCACCTATGCATAGTGTTAAGAACTGATGGATCTGTCCACTGAAAAAAGGAGCGTGAAAAAATGGAAAACATAGTCGATGAAATTATCAAAATAGACAAGATGGCAGAGGAAAAGATCAATTCTGCAGATGATGAAAGAAAGAAAATACTTGAAGATACAGCAGCAGAAGCTCATGATATGAAAGAAAAGTTCAGTATCAGTGCTGAAAAAAGGATAAAGGATGTTCTTGATTTCCATCAGAAGGAAACTGATAAGGCAGTAAATCTGATCACAGAAAATTGTGATCAGAAGCTCAAAGAGCTTGATGAAGCTTATTCCTCAAAGCATGTGGAAATAGAAAACAGTATTTTTAATTCGATAGTAGGTGGTAGTGTTGACGTTAACTAAGGCCTATCAGAATGCAACTGTTGTAAAAGCCCGGGCAATGTATGGAAGAAGGCTTACGGCAAATGACTACAGGGAGCTTGTAAATAAGAGATCGGTAGCAGAAGCAGCAGAATATCTGAAAAAAAATACACATTTTTCAAAAGCTTTAAGTACAATAAACACTGCAAATATCCGAAGAGGACATCTTGAACAGCTGATACACAGATATGCTTTTGAAAGATATCTCGGTCTTTGTGATTTTCAGCAGCTGAGAAAAGAAACATTTTTTAATTTTCTCACAATAAATGCTGAGATACATGAGATACTCAGTATAATTCTGAACCTGAATGCTGGAACTCTGGACAGCTATATCACAGAGATGCCGGCATATCTGGTCAAGGAAACGAAATTTGACCTTATTGAGCTTGCAAAGGTAAGAAATTTTAAAGAGCTTACAGATTTTCTGAAGCATAGTCAGTACTATAGTGTTCTAAAGGAAATACCTTATTACGAAAACGGAAAGGCTGATTATCTTACCTGCGAGATGACGATGAGAAAGTATTATCTCAACTGGCTCACAGACACAGTAAAAAAGGATTACAGAGGCAGAACAAGAGATGATCTTGTTAAGCAGATCGAGATCCAGATAGATTTTGTCAACATTATAAATGCCTACAGAATGAAAAAATTCTACGGTATTGGTTCTGAAGAACTTGAGAAGTATCTTCTTCCGTTTTACGGAAGACTGAGTCTGAAAAAGCAAAAAGAGATTTTCAGCATTGACAAAATGAATGATGTCGTAAATGCGTTTTCAAAGACTGTTTACGGAAGACAGATGGATCTTTCCGATGAGGAAAGATTTGAAATTGAAGTAGAAAAACTCGGAGGCGAGGCTGCAAGAAGAGCACTTATGTTTTCATCAAGTGCAGCAGTCAGCATTTATTCGTTTGTTCTCCTTTCTGATATCGAGGTTGAAAACATTATCAAGATCATTGAAGGAATCAGATATCAGAAATCTCCTGAATATTTGCTCGATCAGATTGTGTCTGCCTGACAACATCAGGTTTTATGACATAAATAATATAATTTTCAAAAGGAGGGAAATTATATGTCGATTGAAAAAATGCTGCTTGTCAATATTGTCGGACAGACCAAAAACCTTGACCGGACAATTGTTAAATGCATAGACAGCAAGTGCTTTCACATAGAATCTGCAGGGGCGACAAAGGAAGCTGAAAACTCTGATTTCACAATGCTCAGAGAAGAAAATCCTTACAAGGAAACGCTTTCAAAGCTCATTTCCATTGATTTCGGCGATGATCTGAAATTCGGTGAAACTGTTTTTTCAGATATTGAAGCAATGCAGTTTGATGATATCGTAAGCTTTGTCAATGAAACAAATGATAAGATGACACAGCTTTCAGCAGATATTACCGAGTCGCAGAACATTATTGCCAATGATGAACAGATACTGACTCAGCTCAAGCATCTGCAGAATATGGATATCGATATGGAGAGCCTTTTCAAGTGCAAAAACATCCATGTCAGATTCGGAAAGCTTCCTGTTGACAGCTACGTAAAGCTAAAATATTACGGAAGTGACAAGTTTGTATTTGTCGATTACGACGTAGATAATGACTTCTACTGGGGAATGTATTTTGTTCCGGTAGCAAAGCTCGCAAAAGCAGACAAAATATTTTCAGACCTTTTCTTTGAAAGAATTTGGGTTCCTGACTATGTAAGAGGAAAGCCAGCTGAAGAAATCGCAGATGTTCAGAAAAAATACGATGAAACAAAGGTCAAACTCGACAGTCTTTTAAAAGAACGAAGCGATTTTCTCAAAGAAAACGGCGAAAAGCTGAAAAAAGTATTCTGCAAACTAAAATATCAGTATGACTGCTTTGAGTGCAGATCAAAGGTTTCAGTCATGAAGGACAGCTTCCTCATGGTAGGTTTTATTCCGCAGAGGGAAGAGGAAAATTTCACAAAACTGTTTTCTTCAATAAAAGGTGTATCGGTAGTTACAAGACCGCCTGATTCAGACGAAAACCTCAAGATACCGGTAAAATTAAAAACAAACAAATTTACCAGTCCGTTCTCAATGTTTGTTGAAATGTACGGATTACCGTCATATGACGGATTTAACCCGATTGGACTGGTCGCAGTTACATATACGATCCTTTTCGGAATAATGTTCGGAGATCTTGGACAGGGACTTGTTATCGCCCTTCTCGGAGCACTGCTTTATAAAAAGAACAAAAACAAATTATTTGCCATCATGACCCGAATCGGATTGTCAAGTGCGTTCTTCGGACTTATGTATGGTTCGGTATTCGGTTTTGAACATCTTCTTGATCCTGTTTACCATGCGATCGGATTAAAAGGAAAGCCTATCGAGGTTTCTGAAAACATCATGACCGTGCTTGGAATATCGATCGGTATCGGTGTTTTTATGATCATTATATCCATGGTCATAAATATTTTCCATTCGCTGAAAAACAAGGACTATGAAGCGGCGCTGTTCGGAAACAACGGTCTTATCGGACTTGCCTTTTTCGTCGCGCTTATAACCGGTGTAGCATTTTTACTGCTGCTTGACAAAAACATCTTTACACTTCCTTACATCCTCATTTGTCTTGTTTTTCCGGGAATAGTAATGATGTTCAGAGAACCTCTCGGATGTCTGGTAAGCAAAAAGAAATATGTTTCTGAAGGAATTGGCGATTTTATTGCATCAAATTTCTTTGAGCTTCTTGAGTTCCTTCTCGGATATGTTTCAAATACACTGTCGTTCATCAGAATCGGCGGATTTGTTATTTCTCATGCATCACTTATGGCTGTTGTAATGATGCTTTCCGGCGGATCGAATATTTTCGGTATCGTTCTCGGAAACATTATAGTAATCGGAATGGAAGGACTTCTTTCCGGTATTCAGGTATTGAGACTTGAATACTACGAAGTATTCTCCAGATGCTATGACGGCGATGGTATTGAATTCAAGCCGGTAAGTGTATGCTATGAAGCAAACGTTGACTGATCGGTAATTTATTTATTTAAGGAAACCTGAACGCTTCCTGAGAAAAAATGTTTTATAGAAACGGAGTCTTTTATAATGAATATTTTAGAAATAATTTTACTTCCACTTTTGATCTTGGCAGTTGCATGTCTTCCTTTTCTTGCACTTATCAAAAACCGCAATGCGGGCAGAGTAAAAAAAGCATTTATTCTTAATATGGTATCTTTCTTCTCAATTCTCGTTCTTGCTGCAATTCTTCCACTTGGCGGATTTATTAACGCAGCAGAAGCAACAGAAACAGCTGTTCAGAATTCAAGTGCAGGCTGGGCTTATCTTTCAGCAGCTCTTGCTGTTGGTTTTGGTTGTATCGGTGGCGGTATCGCCGTTGGTGCAGGTGCTCCTGCAGCTATCGGTGCTGTAGCTGAAGAACCAAAGTCATTTGGTAAAGCTATCATCTTCGTTGCCCTCGGTGAATCTGTTGCACTTTATGGTCTGATCATTGCATTTATGATTTTAGGTAAGGTCTGATAAATATGCGTTTTTATCTGATAAGCGATAATACAGATACGTTAATGGGAATGAGACTCGGCGGGATCGAAGGAGTAGTGGTTCACGACAAAGCTGAGGTAAAGAGTGTTCTTACGAAGCTGATGCAGGATAAAAGCATTGCCGTGATACTCGTTACTCAGAAGCTTATGGAAGAATCCCATGAACTTATTTACGACCTCAAACTCAACAGGAAAAATCCACTTATAGTAGAGATTCCTGACAGACACGGACAGTCTCATATTTCGACATCCATCTCACAGTATGTTCGTGAAGCAATAGGCATCAGAATATAAGCAGATGGATGTCTGCTTTTTATAGAAGTGAATGCTCGTCAGGAAGTGGGCATTCGGCGGATCATGGGTGAATATCAGATCCGCAAATGGCGGAAGGATCATCTTCACATGCTCAGAGCTGTGCTGAATATCCTTTTCGTCATAATAAAAAATTCTGAAAGGATTTGAGAATAATCATGGCAGATACCAATCTCGAAGGCTTTATAGAAGCAGTAAATGCTGAAGCAGAAAGTAAAATAAATGAAATAATGGCGGAAGCTGAGGAAAAGAAAAATCATATGCTCGAAAAAGCAGAAAATGATGCTTTGAGCAAAGCATATTCTGAGATAAGAGCAGCGGTTACAGAAGCAAAAACAAAAAGCAGAATGACTGTTTCCAAAGCTGAGCAGGAGTCAAGGATCAAGGTTCTGACACATCGTGAAGAGCTTGTAAAGAAGATTTTTAATTCGGTTGAAGAAAAGATCGTAAAT
The DNA here is from genome assembly GCA_045643005.1 of Oscillospiraceae bacterium. Lineage (GTDB taxonomy): Bacteria > Bacillota > Clostridia > Oscillospirales > Ruminococcaceae > HUN007. The sequence continues at coordinate 32,639 of JAZUJY010000267.1, forward strand.
TTCACAGCTACTGAAGAATATGAACGTTTTCTTTGTGGGCTTTTACAAAATGAGAACATAGACAGTGAAACAGTTATTTATCTGAAGAATGATGATATGAAATATGTTTCTTCACTGAAAAAAGTATGCGGATGTGAATGCAGCTTTGAAGGTGACCAGGAGATCAGATACGGCGGACTTTCAATTTACAGTCAGAAGGCATCAGTAATGGTAAACAAGACCATTGACAATATGCTCAATGAAGAGAGAAAGAATTTCGGATCAAAATATAAGCTTGCTTAAAATATAATAAGAATTTACAAAGAGGTGCATTATGCAGAACGTTGTTTATGCAATTAACGGACCGGTTGTAAAGGTTAAGGATACAAAAGACTTTTCAATGCTTGAAATGGTCTATGTCGGAAACAAGAAACTCATCGGCGAGGTTATCGGTATTGATGAGCATTTTACAACTATTCAGGTTTATGAAACCACAACAGGACTTAGAGTAGGAGAACCGGTATTTACAACAGGTTCACCGATGTGTGCTACCCTCGGCCCCGGAATCATTTCAAATATTTTTGACGGAATAGAGAGACCGCTTCTCAAGATAGAAGAGGTTTCAGAAGGCGCTTTTATTTCAGAGGGCGCAAATGTTCCGTCTCTTGATACAGAAAAGAAATATGATGTAAAGATCACCGTAAAGGAAGGCGATCATCTTAAGGGCGGAATGGTATATGCAGAATGTCAGGAAACATCTGTTATCAGACATTACTGTATGCTTTCACCGCTTCTTGAAGGTGATGTTGTTTCAGTAAGTGCTGACGGAGAATATACCATTAACGATACCGTTGTAAAAATAAAGGATAAAAATGACAAAGAGCATGAACTGACTCTCTGTCAGAAATGGCCTATAAGAACTCCGAGACCTGCACAGCAGAGAATGCTGATACAGAGACCTCTTATAACAGGTCAGCGTGTTATCGATACTATTCTTCCGATCGCCAAGGGCGGTACAGCAGCTATTCCTGGAGGATTCGGAACAGGAAAAACAATGACACAGCATCAGCTTGCAAAATGGTGTGATGCGGATATCATTGTATATATCGGCTGCGGTGAACGTGGAAACGAAATGACACAGGTTCTTGAAGAATTTTCAGAGCTTATCGACCCGAAAACAGGAAGACCTCTTACTGACAGAACAGTTCTTATCGCAAATACATCAAACATGCCTGTTGCTGCCAGAGAAGCTTCCATCTATACAGGTATCACACTTGCAGAGTATTACAGAGACATGGGCTATCATATAGCTATCATGGCAGATTCTACATCAAGATGGGCAGAAGCTCTTCGTGAAATATCGGGACGACTTGAAGAAATGCCTGCAGAAGAAGGCTTCCCGGCATATCTTCCTTCAAGACTTTCAGAATTCTATGAGCGTGCAGGATACATGCAGACACTTTGCGGAAAAGAAGGCTCGGTTACAATTATCGGCGCCGTTTCACCGCAGGGCTCAGACTTTTCAGAGCCTGTAACACAAAATACAAAGAGATTTGTAAGATGCTTCTGGACACTTGATAAGTCACTTGCCTATGCAAGACATTATCCGGCTATCAACTGGACAACAAGCTACAGTGAATATCTGGATGACCTTGCTGATTTTTACATTGCAAACGTCGGTCCTGACTTTATGGAGGCAAGACAGGCAGTTTCAAATATTCTTATAGAAGAAAACAAGCTCATGGAGATCGTTAAGCTCATCGGTTCAGATGTTCTTCCTGATGATCAGAAGCTTGTTATAGAGATCGCAAGAGTTGTCAGAGTAGGATTTTTACAGCAGAACGCATATCACAAGGATGATACATTCGTTCCGCTCAAGAAGCAGCTTTTGATGATGAAGGTCATTCTTCATCTGTATAACGAATCAAAGAAGGCTCTTTCTGAAGGAAAGGCAATCAGTCTGATCATGAAGACAGGTCTTCTTGAAAAGGTGATAAAAGTAAAATACGATATTCCAAATGACAAACTTGAAATGTTTGATGATTATTTCACTGAAATAACTGATGTACTCGGAGGACTTAAGTCAGAGGAAGAAGAATGGAGGTCTGAAGAAGCATGAGTTTACAGTATATAGGACTTAATGAAGTAAACGGTCCTCTTATCGCACTTGAAAAAGTAAACGGAGTCAGCTTTGACGAGGTTGCTACCATCAAGCTTGAGGACGGTACTGAAAGGATCGGCCGAGTAGTAGAAATGGCCGGTGACAAGGTAATTCTTCAGGTTTTTGAAGGAACAAAGGGACTTTCCCTTAAAAATACAAAGACATCATTTACCGGAAAGCCGCTTGAGATACCGCTTTCAAAGGATATCCTCGGACGTGTTTTCAACGGTGCCGGAAAACCTATAGACAATCTCGGATATATCTATCCTGAAAAATTTGCAGATATAAACGGAAAGCCGCTTAATCCTGTTTCAAGAACTTATCCGAGAAACTATATCAGAACAGGTATTTCATCGATAGACTGTCTGATGACACTTATCCGCGGACAGAAGCTTCCTATATTTTCAGGATCAGGTCTGTCACACAACAAGCTGGCTGTTCAGCTCGTAAGACAGTCACAGATAGCCGATGAAAGCGGACAGGAGTTTGCAGTCGTGTTCGGTGCTATGGGTGTTAAGCACGATGTAGCAGACTACTTCAGAAAGAGCTTTGAAGAGAGCGGTGTTCTGCAGAACGTTGTAATGTTTATGAATCTTGCAAACGATCCTATTATTGAAAGGATCCTTACACCGCGATGTGCACTGACAGCAGCTGAATATCTCGCTTATGAAAAAAATATGCATATCCTTGTTATTCTGACAGATATGACATCATATGCAGAAGCTCTTCGTGAATTCAGTTCGTCAAAGGGTGAAATTCCGGGAAGAAAAGGATATCCGGGATATCTTTATTCAGACCTTGCTTCTCTTTATGAGAGAGCCGGAATAATCAAGGGTTCAACGGGAAGTGTTACACAGATCCCGATCCTTACCATGCCAAATGATGATATTACTCACCCTGTTCCTGACCTAACAGGATATATAACAGAGGGTCAGATAGTTCTTGACAGAAGTCTTGACCAGACCGGTATTTATCCTTCTATTTCCGTGCTCCCTTCACTTTCACGTCTTATGAAGGACGGTATCGGCGAGGGATATACAAGAGCTGACCACAGTGCTGTGGCAAACCAGCTGTTTGCATGCTATGCAAAGGTTCAGGATGCAAGATCACTCGCTGCGGTTATCGGTGAAGAAGAACTTTCCGAGATAGATAAAAAATATCTTGAATTCGGAGTTCAGTTTGAAAAGCACTTTATCAGTCAGGGCTTTGAAGAAAACAGAACCATCGAGCAGACACTTGATCTCGGATGGGCACTTCTTGCACTTCTTCCTGCATCTGAACTTGACCGTGTGGATGAGAAGCTGCTTCAGGAAAAATACAATTCTGATCTTGCAAAAAGATTTAAAAATTAAGGAGCTGAAAAAACGTGGCTGAACAGATATTTCCTACCAAAGGAAACCTGATTAAAGCAAAAAAGGATCTTGCTTTGTCAAAACTCGGATATGAGCTTATGGACAGAAAAAGAAATATTCTGATAAGAGAACTGATGCAGCTTGTTGACTCAGCCAAAGAAATTCGTCTGACCATTGAACAGCTCTATATAGATGCTTATGCAGCTCTTGAGAAAGCAAATATCAGTCTTGGTGTTATTGAAAAATTTACTCAGGCGGTGCCGGTCGAAGATTCTATAACAATATCCTACAGAAGTGTAATGGGTGTTGAGATACCTATGCTGAATATAGAAGAGAACAGATATCTTATGCCGTTCGGCTTTATGGATACCAACTCACATCTTGATAAGGCATATCTTATGTTTACAAAGGTAAAGATAAAGACTGCTGAACTTGCTGAAGTGGAAAACAGTATCTACAGACTTGCAACAGCTATAAAGAAAACACAGAAGAGAGCAAACGCACTTAAAAATATTCTTATTCCGAAATTTGAAGGAATAGCCAAATACATTACAGACAGCCTTGAAGAAAAGGAAAGAGAAGAATTCTCAAGACTAAAGGTTATTAAAAGGCAGAAGAGCGTAAAGGGAAAATAGAACATCTGAAAAGGATACAGAAAAATGATATATGAAACGGGGGTGGGAGTTTGGAGAAATCAGTCAGAAAAAAGAAAATAATAATTACATCAATAATAATGTTTATAGTGTTATTTGCTTTTGCATGTATTATCTATAAATCAAATGAACCTAATAAAAAATATCACATGATCATGAAAGACGGATGGAGTTTTTCCAGAAACGGAGAAACAACAGAGAACGTTGATCTGTCTGAATTTGCATTTCCAAAGGCAAATCGTGGTGACGAATTTGAATATAAAAGAATAATTCCTGAGAATGATATCCAAAATCCTATTCTGGTTTTATGGTATTATCATTCTGCAGTAAAAGTATATCTTGATGATGAAATTATTCTTGATGACGGTTTTGACAGATATGAAGATAAACAGATCGAAGCAAGCGGATACACTTTTGTAAATTTACCGGATGATTATGAAGGAAAAGAAATAAGGGTTATAATGAAATGCGCTGAAAATAACTCATTTTCATCATGCCGGCCGCCTGAGATAGCAGATGCACAGAGCTGGATGAAAGATTTTATCATGGCAAACAGAGGTTCACTTGCTATTGTATCATTCCTGCTGGTTCTTGTTGTTATTCTGTTATTTACATCTGTTTTTTTCAGCGTTCTCGGATATGATATGTACAAAGGCTATTGTATATGCGGATTTTGTCTCGGTGTATCCATGTGGTCGATATGTTATTATGATCTGATCGTTCTCTTTACATACAACAGATTATTTAAGTCGTTGTGTGAGTATTATTCGATTTTTACATGGCCTTTGTTTTTGTTTTTACTGTTCAGAAAGTCTTATTTTCAGAAAAAGAGCAAAATGCAGAAAATAAATACTGTTGCAATATTTGCAAATCTTCTTTTGCTTATAGTCTCATCAGTATGTCAGCTTTTAAATATTGTTCATGCTATGCATTTTTTAATTGTCTGTCATATTCTGATCGCTGTACTGATAATAGAATCAGTTCTGAACATTGTATATGATATTGTGAAAAAGGAAGTATCAGATCCTGCGTCATATGCCGGAATAATAATTATGTGTATAGCCGGTGGTTTTGAACTCGCAAGATACAATCTGTTCAAATATTTCAAAAGCAGCAGTGCAAATCTTTCTTCGATGCTTTGTTTCTACTGCCTTTTGCTTGTAATATCTCAGATCATAAGTATGTGCGTTGACATTATCGGGTCAGTTTATGAAGCAACGAAGTCAAAAATGCTCAAAAAGCTTGCATATGAAGATCCGCTTACAGGAACAGCAAACAGACGAAGATTTGAGGATCAGCTTGAACTTTTTGGAGCACTCAAATCTGATTTTGCAATTATTTCACTGGATATAAACGATCTTAAAAAGGTAAATGACGGTCTTGGACATGAAAAAGGTGATGAGCTTATATCCGCAATTGCGACGTGTATGAAAAAAGCTTTTTCGGAGTATGGACTTGTATCAAGGACAGGCGGTGACGAATTTATTGTATCAATTGAAAAATTGAATAATATAGATTTGAAGAAGATTACAGAAAACTTTGAAAAAATTATGGAAGAGGAACAGAAAAATCATCCTGATATGAAGCTAAGCTGCTCATACGGATACTGTACCTCTGAGGAAATAAAAGGACATGATTCAAAAGAAGTTCTTCGAATTGCTGATGAGAGAATGTATACAATGAAAAAGAAAATAAAAGAGTTAAAAAATCAAAACAGCAATAAATCTATTGACAAAAATATTAACAAGAAGTAAAATATGGAGTAAGGCATGTTATTATCAGCGGAAAATATTTATAAAAACTACGGAATGAAACAGCTTCTGGACGGTGTATCGATATACCTGTCCGAAGGTGAAAAGATCGGGATCATAGGAATAAACGGTACAGGAAAAAGTACACTGTTAAGAATAATTGCGGGAGCATCGTCTCCTGATAAAGGAAACATCTCATTAAATCCAAATATTCAGATCTCATATCTTCCGCAAAATCCGGATATGGAAGCTGAAAATACAGTCATCGAACAGGTAATGTCGGACATGCCTGAAGAATATCGCGAGGTTCATGAATATGAAGCCAAAACGATGTTAAACAAGCTTGGAATAAGCAATTTTGAAGCAAAAATAAAGACACTTTCCGGCGGTCAGTGCAAAAGAGTTGCTTTAGCGGCAGCTCTTTTACATCCGGCGGATGTTCTGATACTTGATGAGCCTACCAACCACCTCGACAGCGAGATGGTAAGCTGGCTTGAAAACAGACTAAAAAGATTTAACGGCGGCATTATAATGATCACTCATGACAGATATTTTCTTGAAAATGTTGTCACAAAAATAGTTGAGCTGTCAAGAGGAAAGGTTTATTCGTATGAAGCGAATTTTTCCAGATATCTTGAGCTTAAGGCTATGCGTGAGGAAATGGCTGAGGCAAGTGAAAGAAAACGTCAGTCGATTCTCAGAAGAGAGTATCAGTGGATCATGAGAGCTGCAAGAGCAAGAGGAACCAAGAGCAAGGACCGAATCGAAAGATATTATGATCTCAAAAACCAGAACGGTCCCGAATACGATGAAAACGTAGCTATGTCAGCAATGTCCTTAAGACTCGGAAGAAAAACAATCGAAGCAAAGAATATCTCAAAATCATATGACGGAAAAACGATCATAAATGATTTTTCATATATAGTATTGAAAAATGACAGAATCGGAATAGTCGGCAGAAACGGAGCAGGAAAATCCACGCTGCTCAATATGCTTTCAGGAAGACTGTTTCCGGATAAAGGAAGCGTTGAGATCGGGGATACTGTAAGTATAGGTTATTTTACGCAGACCTCTGCTGAGCTTCCTCTTGAAAAAAAGGTTTTTGATTTTATTCATGATATTTCAGATTCAGTTAAGACTGATGAAGGAACATTTTCAGCATCTCAGATGCTGGAGAGATTTTTATTCTATCCTGATTTGCAGCAGTCTCTTATCGGAAGACTGAGCGGTGGAGAAAAGAGAAGACTGTTCCTTTTAAGTATACTGATGGAGGCTCCGAATATCCTTATGCTTGATGAGCCGACAAATGATCTTGATATTGAAACACTTAGAATACTTGAGGATTATATCGAAAGCTTTCCGGGACCTGTCATATCTGTATCACATGACAGATATTTCCTTGACAAGACTTCAACTCAGATCTTTGAAGTAAACGAAAACGGAGAAGTTGCTGTATATAATGGAAATTATACCGATTATACGGAAAAGAAAAAGAGTGATGAAAAGGAATCATCAAAGCCTGTTAAAAATGAAAAAGAAAATAACGATATCAAAAACAACGGTATGAGGAAAAATCATGCGCTGAAATTTTCTTTTAAGGAACAGCGTGAATTTGAAACGATCGATGATGATATCGCTGATATAGAAAATAAAATAAAAAAATGTGAGGAAGAAATATCTCACTGTACAAGCGATTATGTAAAACTTCAGGAACTCACTGAAAAGAAAGATGAATTGTCAAAATGTCTTGAAGAAAAAACAGAGAGATGGCTTTATCTTAACGATCTTGCAGACAGAATAGAAGAAATGAGGAATAACGGACAGTAAAAATATTTATGGAGATATGGAGGGGGAATAATGATATCAGGGAGAAAGATCTCTTTATTTAAAAAAGTCAAATATACTGATATTTTGGCTGCTGTTGCTTTCCTTGTTCCAATAGGTGTATTTTTTCTTTCAGTTAAGAGATTGGATAATGGAAAAATATCAATTGATAACAATACATTTCCAAATGCTCTTTTTACAATATTCCAGGTAGTTGTTATGGTTTATGTAACAAGTTCAGACCGGGAAAAAGGATACCGGATAAGCCGGCTTCTGATGTGGATACATATTGGTTTTCTCACACTGGTATGTATTTATACGCGGTCTTTTATTTCGTCGATAGGAATAGCAACACTTTTGCTCGGCCTGTTGATGATATATATCGTAAACAGAAATATTGAAATAATCAGCTGGGGAGAAAATAAGCTTTACAAGCTTGCGTATTCAGACGCACTGACAGAACTTCCGAACAGGCAGGCCTTCGAAAAGGAAATGAAAGAAGTGATCATGGAGGATGATTCCTCAAGCTTTGCTTTTGTTGTAGTAGATATTGACAATTTTAAGAGCATAAATGATACCATCGGTCATCAGTGTGGTGACAGTGTGCTCATTGAGATAGCGAAAAGATGGAAAAAGATCAAAAAGGATGATGAATATGTCTTCAGAATTGGCGGGGATGAATTTATCATTATAATCAAGAATTTTGAAGATAAAGACATTTTGATAGACAGACTTGGAAATTATCAGGACGCTCTGGCGGAAAGAATGAAAATAGATGAAAATCTGTTCTTTGTAAACGGAAGCTTCGGCGTGTCTGTTTATCCGCATCATTCAAAACGGTTAGAAATACTGTTTAAATATGCAGATCTTGCAATGTATGAAGCTAAAAAATCCAAGACATCAAAAATAAAAATATATGATTCGTCGATGACAGTCGGAGCTGAAAACGAATATACCTATGACAGGCTGATCAGAAGAAATCTCATCAATAATTCATTTGAGCTGTTTTTTCAGCCGCAGTTTAAAGGAAGCGATCATTCAATACGCGGCTTTGAAACTCTTCTCAGAATGAAGGATGACAACGGAAGATATGTAAATGTCGAAGATTTCATAGCTTATGCAGAGAAAAGCAGACTGATACTTGATATAGACAAATGGGTCATGATAAATGCAGTACGGGCAGTGGCGCCGTATGTCAACAATAATGATTCTCAATTTGTTCTTGCGATAAATGTTTCAGCGCAGCATCTTCAGGATGATTCACTTTACAACGATATCTGCAAGGTACTTGATGAAACAGGTTTCCCTCCTGAATGTCTGGAGATCGAGATCACAGAAACTTCGGTTATTTCATCTGTTGATTCAGCAGCGGTACTGCTTAATAAAATCAAAAGCTTAGGCGTCAAGATCGCCATGGATGATTTCGGAACAGGTCATGCGTCAATGAACAATCTTTCAGAGCTTCCGATAGATCTGCTGAAGATCGACAAAGTATTTGTTGAAAGAATGATGATGAATAAAAAATATAAGAGTTTTATCGCTGCCATAGTTTCACTCGGACATATTTTCAACTTTGAAGTAATATCTGAGGGTGTTGAATATCAGATACAGCTTGACATGCTCAATTCTCTGAAATGTGATTATGTTCAGGGATTTTTCTGGGGACGGCCAATGCCGGAGACGGAGCTTGGATCATTCATAAAGAAAGTGGTCAGAAGAAGCATTTCCAAGCCAAAAAAAGACAGCACCGGTGACATTGAATGTACGGATTTTATAAATATTGAATTTGATAATTAATAAAATACTCCTGTCTGATCTGGATAGGAGATATTTTTTATGTATTTTTGAAGAATACTTTTGACAAAAAGACATAAATAGTGTATAATATAATCATTAATTGCGAATTGAAATGTAAAAAATTATGATATTTGCAGGGGAATAAAAAGGGGTGGGATAATGATCGCTTCAAATGATATCATTTCAATATCTGCTGCGATGATCGATATACTGGGATTAGCTGTTACCGGGCTCATTCTGGTTATGGGGGTCATATACAAAAAACGTTCAGGAGAGCATTTGAGCAGATATTTATTATTTGCGGGAATTTTCTTTTGTGTATATAATTTTTCGTGTATAGTTACTATATCTGACAATGTCAGAAAAATGCTGGAAGAAGACTATTTGCGGTTGTTTTGCAATATCAGGATCGGTTCTTCACTGGTATCTTCGCTTTGCTGGTTTTTTTATTCAGCTGAAAAGTTAAATGTCAGACTTTTGAAGAAAGGATTGATAAAAATAGTATCATGTCTGCCGGCTGCGATGATAGTACTTCTTGTTTTTACAAACAGACGGACCGGACTTCTTTATATGATCAGAGAAAACATGACCGTAGAAAGCGGGGATTGTTATTATTCATATCTTGTTGTGACATTTGCATATTATTTTGTAACGGGACTTTTATCGTTTTATATTTTTATAAACAAAGAAACAAAGGACGAGATCTCTTTTACTATAGCTTCTTCTTCACTTCCTGTTATCGGACTTAATATGATCGGATATTTTTTGCATTATGATTTTATAAGCGTCGGCTATCTTCTCAGCGTTATAGTGTTTTTTATTCAGAAGGTCATTACAGAAAACTGGAGCAGAGAGGAAAAAGACCGCAGAAAATATCTTGAAGAAAATGTTGCACTTCAGGAATCACTTCAGACAGCAAATGAAAAGCTGATGCTTCTTCATAATCTTATAAAATCAGGCAGATGGTCAGCAGAGCTGAATTCGGACGGTACCATGAAAAGTGTTTTCTGGTCTGATGAATTTAAAGCTATGCTCGGATATACCGATACTGATGATCTTGGAACAAATCTTTATGAGTTCTGGATGAACAGTATTCATAAAGATGATCTTGAACGAACAGAGACGGCAAGAAATATACTTATAAACTCATTTGACAGAGACCGGATCTTTGATGAAGAATACCGGATGAAAAACAGATCAGGTGAGTACAGATGGGTTCGTGCAAGTGCGATAATGAAAAGAGACTCAAAGGGAACACCTCTGAGCATTTACGGAACCTTTGTGGATGTCAGTGATTCAAAGGAAAAGGAAATGATGCAGAAAAAGATCTCACAGAACTTTGAGATCATTTCAATTCTTGCATCAGAATATGCAGCTTTGTATTTTGTTCAGCTTTCCGGAGACCTGATAATCCCTTATCATTCGAATATAAACAGCGACAGCAGTCTTGCAAACATGAAACTGTCTACAAAGCACTATACTGAAGCCGTTGTAAATGATTTTTCTGAAATAGTCTATGCACTTGACCGGAAAAGTGTTATTGAAGGTGCTTCTGTTGAAAATATAAAAAAGAAGCTCGGGACTCAAAAAAGCTTTACTATAACATTCAGAAACCAGAGCAATGGAAATCCGCATTTTTGTGAAATGAAATTTCTTAAGCTTGAGGCTGATAATGAAGAACCAAATGTTCTTGCTCTTGGTTTTTCAGACAAAAACATGGAGATCCTTCAGAGATTTGTAAATATGAGACTTTACAAGGAATACCAGAAGGTATATGTTGTTGATCTCTCAAATGATTCCTTGATCAGAATAGAAAACAATGATGATATGTCCGGTGACAATCTCGGTGTAAATGACGATGAGTACAAAAAATACAGCGAGCATATTTTTAAGCTTTCAAAGCTTATGGACGAAGAATATCGTGATGCATGGAATGAATTTGCAAAGCCTGAGAGTATAAGCAAATATTTATCTGATGAAGACAGAAAGGAATTTGTTTACAGAAACATAGACAAGGAATGGAGAAGATGTTCGTTTTCTGTTGTAGACAGACAGAACGGGGAAGTAATGCTGTTTGTTCTGGCGTTTATGGAGCTTGATACTACTCAGCGTGAAAAGCTTGAACTTGATGCGAGACTTGCTGAACAGAAGGAAGCTCTTGAGTGTGCCAACAAAGAGCTTGCAATGGCAAAATCAGAAGCCGAGGTTGCTAACAAGTCAAAAAGTACATTCCTTTTCAACATGAGTCACGATATACGCACTCCTATGAACGCTGTAATGGGATATACGTCAGTCGCAAGAAAGCATATCAATGATCAGGAAAAGGTGGAGGACTGTCTTGAAAAAATAGATATTTCAAGCCGTCATCTTCTTAAGCTGATAAATGACGTTCTGGATATGTCAAGAATCGAAACAGGAAATGTTGTGATCGATGAGAAACCGGTAAACATTCTGCAGCGTTCCAACGAAATAATCACAATGTGTCACGAGCTCGCCTATGAAAAGAAAATAAGACTTGAGATGCATGTCATAGATGCAAAGGATACTATACTGATGGCCGATGAGCTTCATCTGAACCAGATACTGATGAATGTTCTGGCAAATGCCATCAAGTATACAAATGAGGGCGGCCTTGTAAGCTTTAAGATCAGACAGAAGCCGAGAGACGATATTAATACTGCGAAGTATGTTTTCGTGATCGAAGATACCGGGATAGGAATGAGCAAAGATTTTCTGGAACATATTTTCGATGCTTTTTCACGTGAGAGAAATTCAACTGTGAGCGGTATTGAAGGAACAGGTCTCGGAATGTCGATCGTAAAGAAACTGACAGAATATCTTAACGGTAAAATCATGATCAATTCCGAGCTTGGCGAAGGAACGGTCGTTACAATAGAGCTGCCGTTTAAAATAGTTCACAAAATAGAAGAGGTCAAAAAGGAGAATCCGGAAAAGTTCAGAACAGACCTCAAGAGTAAACGCGTTCTTCTTGTTGAAGATAACGAGATGAATCGTGAAATAGCCTGTGAGATGCTTGAAGATGAGGGAATTCTCGTAGAATCAGCTGAGGATGGAGATATCGCTGTCGACATGGTTTCAAGATCGCGTTCAGGATATTATGATTTTGTTCTTATGGATGTCCAGATGCCAAGAATGAACGGATATGAAGCAACAAAAGCGATAAGAGCACTTGACGACAAAGAGCTTGCATCCATCCCGGTCATTGCCATGACTGCAAATGCTTTTGCAGAAGACAAGAAAAAAGCTGCAGATGCAGGAATGAACGAGCATCTGACAAAACCGGTGAGAATAGATGAACTGATGGCTATGTTATCAAGATTTGTATAATTTTTTAGCTGAAAAATTTGATTTTTGTCAAAAAATATGTTATAATATCAGTTATAGGAAAAAGGGGTTATTGAACCGTAGAAAACAGGGGGATTATTATGACAATAATTGAATTTTACGAAAAAATAAATGGTGATTACGAGGATGTACTCGGGCGTCTTGCAAATGACACAAGGATCGATAAGTATATCCGCAAATTTGCAGAAAACACTGATTATGATAATTATCATCAGTTTTTGAGTGAGGGCAAATGTGAAGAGATATTCCGATCAATTCACAATATCAAGGGAATGTGTCTTAATATGAGCTTTACGGAGCTTTCAGAATCAAGCAGCGTTTTGTGTGACGCATACAGGAACGGACCTCCTGCCGGGGATGTTTCAGCGATGGAGGAACGTTTTGAAAATGACTACAAAAATCTTATAACAGCGATAAAAGAATACATCGCCTGATAACATAATAAAATATCAAATGAACCGTGTTTTTTCAGATCACGGTTCATTTTTTTGAAAAAAGCTGGTTTTCCGGATTCACAGCCGTACTGTTTTCGAATAAAAATCTATACAAATTATCTATTGAAATGCCATACTATATATGCTATAATTAGCATGTATTTTTTTTATTTTACGGAGAATGGATATGGCAGTTATTATTTCAGGGATAGAATCACCTGTTGGTTCAGACAGCAGTGATGTTATTTTCAAAGCATTAAAAAAGGCACATCTTTCATTTAAGGATACAGTAAAGACCGGTATATACAAAACTTCACTGGATGCAAGAAAACGAAATGATATCCACTATGTTCATTCCGTATATGCAGAGCTTTCGGATCCGGAAAAAGAGAAAAGGATCGTTAAGGAATGTTCGTTCTGTCAGTATATAGAAAACGAGTTCAGAAAGCCTGTTATTTCAGGGGAAAAATATAAAGGACGGATCGCAGTTGTTGGTTTTGGACCTGCAGGACTTTTTGCATCGCTTCTTTTATCCGAATACGGATACAGACCGGTCGTACTTGAAAGAGGAAGCTCGGTAGAAGAGAGGACAAAGCAGGTGAAAACCTTCTGGAGCGGCGGACCTCTGAATATAAATTCAAATGTTCAGTTCGGAGAGGGCGGAGCAGGCACGTTTTCCGACGGAAAGCTTACAACACGAATAAAGGATCCTTTCTGCAGATATGTACTTGAAAAATTTGTGGAATTCGGTGCTCCTGATGAGATACTTACCAAGGCAAAGCCTCATATCGGAACGGACAATCTCAGAAATGTAATAAAAGCCATAAGAAATAAGATCATAGAAAACGGCGGAGAGATTCATTTTGATACAAGAGTATCGGGATTTGAATATGATATAGACGGAAATATAAAAAATATAATTACAGACAACGGCAGCTTTGAGTGTGCTGCATGTGTTTTAGCAGTCGGAAATTCCGCAAGGGATACATTCGAAATGCTGTTTCGTGATAATGTTATGATGGTCCCGAAGCCTTTTTCAGTTGGTGTCAGAATAGAGCATCTTCAGGATGAGGTAAATGAAAGTCTGTATGGAAAATATAAAGATGACCCTAATCTTCCGTGTGGTGAATATCAGCTTTCTCACAGGGAGAAGGACGGAAGATGCGTATATACGTTCTGCATGTGTCCGGGAGGAACGGTAGTTCCTTCAGCAAGTGAAGAAAATACCGTTGTTACAAACGGTATGAGCGAATTTTTGAGAAACGGAAAAAACGCCAATTCAGCTGTTGCAGTTTCAGTTTCAGAAAAAGATTTTGGAAATTCTCCTCTTGACGGAATGAACTTTGCAAGAGAGCTTGAAAAAAGAGCATTTTCTCTGGCTGGCAGCAACTATACGGCTCCTGCGACAACAACAGGCGGTTTCCTTAACGGTAAACCGACCCTTGATTCACGCATAGTCCCGACTTTCGAAAGAGGTCTCACAGCCTGCGACCTTACAAAGCTTTTCCCGAAATATATCACTGACATGCTCGGAAAGGGTCTTTCCGAATTCGGAAAGAAAATGCACTGCTTCTCTTCCAAAGATGCCATCATGACTGCCCCTGAGACCCGAACCTCATCCCCACTGCGCATTATCCGAACCGACACTCTCGTTTCCCCGACCATCAAAAACCTCTATCCCTGCGGCGAAGGCGCCGGCTACGCCGGAGGCATAATGTCCGCCGCCGTCGACGGAATAAACACCGCCTACAAAATAATGGAAACCTATTCCCCAAAATGATTTTAAAATCCATATTGCATAATACAGCGAAGGTGCAGGGCGACCGCAAAGCCCTGTAAACTTCCCCCTTCACACAACTAAAATCCATTGCATAATACCTGCGAAGGTGCAGGGCGACCGCAAAGCCCTGCATCCCTTAAACTCACGATCCCATAAATTTTTAATATAAAGAGCAAAATCTATGATAATAAGGATGGAATAAACAAATGAAAGAATCGACAAAAACAAAAGAACAATTGATCAAAACCAAAATCAAAACCAAAGAACTCCTGATGAAAATGACAAATTTCACAGAACGAGATCTGCTTCAGTACGCACTCGGCGGTCTTCTCTACACCCCCGCACATAACAAAAAGATCTCTGAAGCTCTCATCACTGAAAAATACAGTCATCTTCATTCCATGGCATTCTGCCTTGAGGACGCAATAGCCGACGGTTCAGAAAATGAAGCCCTTGAACAGCTGAGCATAACCTTTAACGATATATACGAAGCAGTCAATAAAGGCATTATCACAAAAGAAGTCCTCCCATATTTCTTTGTCAGAGTAAAATACCCTGAGCAGATGTACAAGGTATACAAATTTGCCGGAAAAACAGGTCTCCTCAAAGGCTTTATTTTCCCGAAATTCGATACCCGAAATGCTAAAATGTATCTCGGTATATTAGCTGACTTAAACCGTAAACAGAAAGACATAATATACGGCATGCCGATCCTTGAATCCCCGGAAATAGCCGATGTAAGAACAAGAGTGGCTAAGCTTTCCGAGATAAAGGAACTGACAGACAGGCAAAAAGACATGATCCTCAATATCAGATTCGGCGGAAATGATTTTTGCAGCGGATACGGCATCAGACGTTCAATTGACCAGAATGTCCATGATATAAAGGTAATTTCAGATATCATAAGTGATATAGTAAGTATTTTTTCAAAGGATTACGTTGTTTCAGGACCTGTATGGGAGTATTTTGAAAAAGCAGGCTCTGACGACAAAAGATGGAGTGAAGGTTTAAGAAACGAAGTAAGACGTGATATATTGAACGGACTTATCGGAAAAACAGCCATCCATCCGACTCAGCTTCCGGTTATCGATGATATGCTTGCTGTATCTTATGATGATTTCAGCGATGCAATGGGCATCCTCAACTGGGATGATAAGGTTCTTGCTGTTGCAAAGGGACACGCAGGAAACAGAATGAATGAACAGAAGGTCCATTCCAACTGGGCTGTAAAAACGCTTATAAGGGCGTCAGTTTACGGCATAAAAGAAATGAACGGCGACAAGGAGAGTATTTGATAAGTCATGCTTAAGGTTTTTGAAAACAGATCATCTTTTTCAGATGAAGAGCTTGTAAAACAGGTAAAGAGAGACAACAACTCAAAAAGAAACTATCTTCTGGTAGACAGTATGCAGGGAAAACATGTTCCTGCAGATCCTGCTGATGTCCTCAGACTATATTCTGAGCTTGCATTTCAGGGCTATGGAAAATATACGGAAAAAAAGATAATATTTATCGGATTTGCAGAAACTGCGACCGCTGTTGGAGTGGGCGCCGCTTCTGCATTTCCCGGTTCATACTATATTCATACCACAAGAGAGGAAAGGGACAAAGGCTTTCTGACGGCTGAATTCAGAGAAGAACACAGCCATGCAGCAGAGCAGCTTCTTTATTCAAAGGAATGGAAGAAGATCTCACGCTCTGTTGAAAGAATAGTATTTGTCGAGGACGAGATCACCACCGGAAAGACCATTATGAACTTTATAAATGTTCTTAAAAAAGACGAAAGACTTTCGAAAAAGGTGAAGTTTTCTGCTATTTCTATCCTGAACGGTATGACAGAAGCAAGAAAGGAAGAACTTCTGAAAGAGGGCGTTGATTTTACCTATCTTTTAAAGATAGAAGCCGCACCTGACGCAGAGGGCGCATATACCTTTGATGCAGCTGAAAATGAAAATATACCTGCGGCCGAATTTGACACCGTTACGGTAAATGGAATGAAAGACCCGAGACTTGGTCTTGTTACTTCAGAATATACAAAAGCTGTTGAAAAAATATTTGACGAGATCTCAGGCAAATATGATATGTACGGAAAGAAAATTGCAGTGGTCGGCACTGAGGAGTGCATGTATCCTGCTATTTATACTGCATCCCTGATAGAAAAAAATACAGGTGCTGAAAGCGTTGTCACACATTCATCAACAAGAAGTCCTATCATTCCGGATGACAGCGATAATTATCCACTTGTTTCAAGATACCGTGTTGAAAGTCTTTACGATGAAAACAGAACAACATTTATTTATAATTCGGACCGGAACGAATACGATATTGTATTTATTGTTACTGATTCAAAGAAAGAAAATATCTGTATCGACAGATTTGCAGCAGCTTTTTCAAAAAGCAAAAAAACGGTCCTTGTGAGGTGGGTAAAATGATGAGAACATCTTACAGAGAAGAGGACGTAACAGTTCTTCTGAAAGACATAACAGGTCTTGTGGAGCCTCAGCCTGCAAAGGTAAGAGAGGCTCTTATACAGTCCGGAACACATTACTGTGAAATGCTGCCTCTTGAATACAGACCCGGAGAAAAATATTTTGAGCTGTACAGGGAAGCTCTGAAAAACTATGCAGCTGAGACAGCGGATGCTGCGGCTGTTGCTGCTGAGAAGATCAAAATGACAAAGCCCGGTGAGATAGTGCTTGTATCTCTTGCAAGAGCAGGAACTCCTGTAGGGATACTGATGAAAAGATATCTGAACAGAAAATATCCGGACCTGCCTGTTTTTCACTATACCATTTCGATAATCAGAGGCAGGGGCATAGATCACAACGCCATGAAATATATACTCGAACGCCATCCGGCAGAAGCAATTTGCTTTGTCGACGGCTGGACCGGAAAAGGTGCTATCCTGACCACACTGAAAAAAGAGCTTTCGGCGTATGAGGGAGTATCGGACGAGCTGGCAGTTCTTGCAGATCCTGCTCATATCACAAAGCTTTTCGGAACGAGAGATGATTTTCTGATCCCGAGCTCATGCTTAAATTCAACAGTATCAGGACTTATGAGCAGAACATTTTTAAGGTCTGATATCATAGGTCCCGATGATTTTCACGGAGCAGCTTATTACGGAGAGCTTGTGAACGAAGATCTGTCATATGAGTTTATCGACACTGTTATGGAGCATATGGCTACTGAAAAGGAATATAATATCTCCGAAGAAGAAAATGACGGGATCACAGGCATGGATGAGGTTAAGAAAATAAAAGAGTACTTTAATATCTCAGATATTAATTTTATAAAGCCGGGAATAGGTGAGACCACAAGAGTTCTGCTAAGAAGGATACCATGGAAGATCCTTGTAAATGATATGAACGATGAGAAATATCTTGCACATATTTTCAGACTTGCTGCGGAAAAAAATATTCCTGTGGAGCAGTATCCGATGAAATGCTACAGAGCATGCGGCATTATAAAGGAAATGGCTGATACATAATTGTGAAGTTGTATCAAATATTATTTTTTTTATTAAAAAACATTGTATAAAATGCATTATTTTGTTGATTTTTTATTAGAAATGTGATATAATTATAATAGACACAGAATAAAAGGAGGAAAAAGATGATCCTGTTTGCGTCCGATCTTGACAATACACTTATCCATTCATACAAAAGGGCTGATAGTACTGATATCTGCGTTGAAGTAAAGGATGAAAAACAGCTGTCATTTATGACACCACAGGCACTTGATATGCTCAGACGGATAAACAAAAAAGAAAATATTCTGTTTGCGCCTGTCACTACAAGATCGCTTGAACAATACAGAAGGATAGATTTCTTTGAAGGAAAACAGCCGTCACTCGCACTTGCTGCCAACGGAGGGATCCTTCTTGAAAACGGAAATGCAAATGATGAATGGCACAAAATGTCCGTAAAGCTCATCAAAGACAGTATCAATGATTTTAAAAACGGAATCCGGTTTCTTGAAAAGGATGAAAATGTATATTTTGAGATACGTGTTGTTGACGAGCTTTTTGTGTTTACAAAGTCGCATGATCCTGTCGGAACACGCGAAGGTCTTACAGAATTTCTCAGATCGGAGCATTCGGAGGTATTTAACATAGGGGACAAGGTTTATATTTTTCCGAAGATCCTTTCAAAGGGAAATGCGATAAAAAGACTTAAGGAAAAATTCGGATTTGAAAAGGTCATTTGTGCGGGGGACAGTGAATTTGATGTTTCAATGCTTGATCTTGCAGACTTTGCATATTTTCCGGATGAATTAAAAAATGATATAGGAAACAAAAACTGCAGATCGTTTGATATTTCAGAAAAGAGATTTGCAGATCAGCTGCTTTGTGAGATAGAGGGGGGTTATTAGCATATGAGATGTATAAATATTTCACAGCTTAACAAATCAATACAGACCGATGCAATGGGATTTATAAAAAAATCAAATGACGAATATACCGCAAAGGTCACGGCAGTTGCCAAAAATATTGCAGACAAGGTAAAGGAAAAGCCTCTGGTTCTTCTTTCGGGACCGTCAGGTTCAGGAAAGACCACCACAGCATACAAGATAAGCGATGCATTAAAGCTGTTCGGAGTTGAATCACAGATCATTTCAATGGACAATTATTTTATTCCAAACAAAAAAATAGATGAGAAAAACGTCCCCAGAGACGAAAAAGGTGAAATAGATCTTGAATCTCCGTACAGAGTTGACATCGGACTGTTTCAGGAGCAGATGCGTCTTATGTGTGAATGCAAAACTGCAGACATCCCGGTTTTTGACTTTGTAAATCAGGATTATTCTTCGTATACTCCTCTTACACGAAAAGAGGGTGAGGTCATTATTATAGAAGGGATCCATGCATTAAATCCTGAGGTCACGGGTGAAATGCATGAAAAAGCAAACTGTGTGTATGTTTCAGTCAGAACAAGACTTAAGACATCAGGCGGAGATCTTCTGCATCCTTCGTATGTAAGACTGATGAGAAGACTTATAAGAGACAAGCTTTTCAGAGGAAGGGAATACGATGACATCTTTGCGATGTACGCAAGTGTTCAGAGAGGAGAAAACCTGTATATTATGCCTCACAAGCACAGAGCCGACTATGATATCGACACATTTATCGATTATGAAGCTCCTGTTTACAAGAGTGTTATTTATGAGGATCTTCTTGAACACGATGATACAAAGTTCCCTGATATGAGGAAGATGGTTCTTGAGTATTTGAAGGAGCTCGAAACCATTCCTACAGTATTTGTCCCCAAAAACGCTTTGATAAAGGAATTTATCGGATAAAAAACAACCGTTTGAAAAACTTTAATGCCTCAGATTTTTTCTGAGGCATTTTTGAGGTCTTTGGAATACCGGTTCAGTTTAAATAAAACGGTTGTTTGATCTGAAAAAATATATGAAAAAATTTTCTAAAAAGAGGATAAAAATATGGAAAAATGCCCTGTTGAAAAGAAATGTTCAGGCTGTCAGCTTCAGAACATGTCATATGAAGAACAGCTGAAATTTAAACAGAATCTTGCTTTAAAGCATCTTTCAAAATTTGGAAGCGTAAATGAAATAATCGGAATGTACTACCCCTATCACTACAGAAACAAGGTGCAGTCGTATTTTATCACGACAAAGGGCGGGAAAATAATCTCAGGTATCTATCAGTCAAAGACTCAGGGTATAGCATCTGTTGATTCATGTCTTCTTGAGGACAAAAAAGCCGATGAGATAATTGTAACCATCAGAAACCTTATGAAGTCACTGAAACTTACTGCATACGACAGGGCAGAGGATGCAGGATTTCTGCGCCATGTTCTTGTAAGACGTGCGTTTAAAACAGGTGAAATAATGGTCGTTCTTGCGACAGCGACACCTATTTTCCCAAATAAAAATGTGTTTGTAAAGGAACTTCTGAAAGCTCATCCTGAAGTAACTACGGTCATTCAGAATATTGCTGATGACAAAACTGAAACCCTTGTGCTGGGTGAACGAGAGTCTGTTTTATACGGCAGCGGATATATAGAGGACGTTCTTTGCGGATGCAGATTCAGGATTTCATCAAAGTCATTCTACCAGATAAATCCGACACAGACAGAGGTACTGTATAAAAAGGCAATTGAATTTGCAGGACTTACCGGAAAGGAAACGGTTATCGATGCCTACTGCGGCATAGGAACACTCGGAATAATTGCGTCAAAAAAAGCCGGAAAAGTAATTTCTGTAGAACTGAACAAGCAGGCTGTAAAGGATGCGATAGTTAATTCAAAGCTCAACAGCACTAAAAATGTACGATTTTACAATGATGATGCAACGGAATTTATGGCAAAAATGGCCTCTGAAGGCATGAAAGCCGATGTTCTCATCATGGACCCTCCGAGAGCGGGAGCAACAAAGGAATTTATAGATTCGGCAGTGAAACTGTCACCTTCAAGGATAGTGTATGTTTCATGCAATCCGGAAACGCAGGAGAGGGATCTTATGAAGTTTACGAAGATGGGGTACAAAGTAATGAAGATCCAGCCGGTTGACATGTTTCCGCACACCAAGCATGTGGAGACTGTTTGCTTGCTATCGCGTAAAGCACCAGTTTAAGCGGGGTTCAGGGCTTTTTGGAAGAATATGTACCTGTGTTTTTATGGAATACTGATGTGCTTGGCGAAAGTTTATGCATAAGAGGGTAAGAAACAATTCGCGGACGTTTGGAAGGAAAGAAGTACCAAGACGTGCGCGAATTGTATATTTTAGGAGATAAAAATGAAAATTGATTTAATAAGAATAGGTATCGACGATGCAGAAAAACTGTGGAAGATGCAAGTTAAAGCATTTGAAGATTTATATAAAAAATATCAAGATACTGAAACGAGTCCGGCAACAGAAAAAGCAGAAAAGATTATTATGCGTTTGGAACAACCATTTACGTATTATTACTTTATCGTTGTGGATGATATGGAAGTCGGCGCTATTCGAGTTGTTGATAAAAAAGAAGCGGGAAAAGCAAAAAGAATATCGCCGATATTTATTATGAAGGAATATAGGGGAAAAGGTTATGCACAAGAAGCAATGAGAGCTGTGGAGGCAATTCATGGAGAGGATGCTTGGGAGTTAGATACCATTTTGCAGGAAAAGGGCAATTGTTATCTTTATGAGAAGATGGGATATTATCAGACCGGTAAAACGGAAGAAATAAATGAA
>JAZUJY010000268.1:0-9012 GCA_045643005.1 Oscillospiraceae bacterium
CACTGATTAAGTCTGGCGTACAGAATGCGCAGGCAGAATTTTCGTCAGACTGCATAAAAACGACGCAGGCATACTGTCGTATGTCAAGGAGTTTTTGTGCAGGATGGCGGAAATTATGCAAGCAGACTGTACGTCAAGTCGTCAGACGTGATTTAATCAGTGGTTCCTTAGTATATGTTTAAAATGATCTGGGGTACAATTGATAAAAATTACTATGATATAACTAAAAAATAGGGCGATTGTGGTTGGGCATTTATTAATGTGGGGTAATAAATATTTCTAAAAACAATATAATGTTTTTAAATTTTAAACACCGCGGTAATTATGCTTTCGGTGTTTTTTTATTCTTATGTTTAAAAGTACTGATTATGAATCAGTATGTTAATATTTATTATATAAGGGAGGAATTTTATGACACATGAATTGTTGTATTTAGCTGGGGGAGCTTCGTTAGCAATTATCATTGTTGCTCTTATTCTTCATTATGCGAAAACAAGTGGAAAATTAGGAGCCAATGCAATTAGCGATTCAATGGACGAGCAGTTGGTTGTAGAAAAATTAAATTCCGGGGATTTAACGTCATGGTTTAAACAAAAAAATAGTGAAGGAAAGAATACAAATTTAATAATGTATTTATCTCCTCAAAGTATTGCTTCTATGAAAATGTCTGAAAAAAATAAAAAAGAATTAAAAGATTTACTTAAAGAATCTGATAAAATAATTCTTCAGGCTGTTGTATCGAAAGAAGATGACGCAAAGATAATAATAAGCAGAGCCGTTATTTTTGATACAATTGCAGAAAAGTTAGAGTCATTACTTAACGAGAACAATGGTGTTCTTATTGTTGAATAGGAGGCATTATAATGATTGGATGGATTCTTGCCGGTTTGCTTTTAGGAACAGCGATTGTAATTACTGTAAATTATTTAAATGATTCAGTAGCAAAGCAAAAAGCTAAGGAAAATGTTAGTAACGCTGTTTCTATGACTGTAAAAGATATAGTAAAAAGTGGTTCTGTAAAAAAGGTCAAGATGGATGTTTTGAATAGCTATGGTTCAAAAACAGAAATAGAATTTGAAGCAGAAGATGTTAGCAGTGATATTCGTGTTGGAAGAAAAATATGTATTTGATGGAGGGTTAGAAAATGTCACTTTTTGATAATATTTTTGGCGATTCAATCAGAAAGATTTTTGATGACACCAGTTCAGAAGAAGAAATGAAAGTATTTAATTATGATTCACTTATCAAAATATATAAGCGAGAATATAATAGAACACCTGGTATCGGAAGTTGTCGTATTATAATCAAAAAATCTAGTGAAGAATATAATTTGATAAGTTGTCGTGATAGTTGGAGAGTATCAATTGTATTTTGTGATGTAGCTAATGAACCACTAAAAAAACCAGGTGAAGATAGTTTTTATGGATGCGTTATTGTTTGTGATTCAATTGATAGTAAGATATCCAGTATAATGAATGGTAGAAAAGAAGTTATCTTTAAGCCGGGTCCTGATGAATTAAAACGAATGAAAAAGAGGAATGTTTTTGAGGCAATTGCTGAAAAGATATCATTAGTTATTTCGGATGCTGTAACAGTAACTGCAACAGTAGAATATATTAAGAATTTTAGAGAACGAACAGGAACCAAAGTAGTTGTAGCAAGAATTGATGAGATTAGAAAAGAAGCAAAAAAAAGTTACAAAGAAATGTATGTGGATTCAATCAAAGTGTTGGATGAGTCGAATAAATATGTTATCGCTGAGTATGATGAAAATTCTGATGAAATTGTAAAGTTGGTGATAGCGAAAGCAGATAATAAAGTTAAACAATTTGTTGAAAATAATAACGGAATAGTAGTAATTGAAGATTAAATATATATAAGGAGTGTGTAAAATGTTAGGTGCATTAATATGTTTTCTTATTGCTGGAGCAATTATTTATATGGCAGTTAGACTTACAATAGATGTCATAAAAAGATTTAGAAAAAGAAGAAATTCAAAAGTAGTATTAGCTGATATGAAGGATATAATGAAAGAAGCAGCTAAGAATCCAAATGTTAGCCATGCTTCTTTTGAAGATTTGGATAAAATTGAAGGACAGACTGTAATAGCCGAATATGATGAAAGTACAGATGAAATAGTGCAATGCGAAATTGCGAAAGAGCAAGATTCAAAGGTTGACAGTTTTATAAGAAGTAATAACGGAATAGTCATATTAGAGGATTAAAAAAATGGATGTATATATTTTATATTTAAAAACAAGCATAGCATGTTTTAATAATGAAGAAAAAACTTTTAAAAGAATATCTGATGATATAAAGGAATGTTTAGGAATTTCAGAAGAATTAAATATAATAAAAGTTGCGTGTACTAAACTTTCTGATAATTTGGACGCCTATGTTGTTATAGCTGGCAAAGTATTAAATATGAAACCAGACAAATTACGTCAGATAAATCAAGCGGTAATGACTGCAATTCAAATGGATCAGGATAGCATTAAGAATTATAATATCAGTTCTAAGATAGATTCTAATTATAAAATTCCTGTTCAAACACAATCAGATAAAAGTGATTCAAGTGTACAAGATGAAGAAAGCAGCGAAATTGATTATGAAAAAAGAGCTAAGAATTATTCAGCAGTTGAACCTGAATATACTTTTGACCGAGTTATTCTTCCGGCAAAGGTACTTGAAAAGATTGAAGAGGCACTAAATATTTTTAAGTATGAGAATAAAGTATTTAGTGAATGGGGATTGCGTGCAATAGAACCTCATCCATCATCATCATTAAGTTTTTATGGTCCGTCTGGTACAGGAAAAACAATGGCTGCTGAGGCTATTGCAAGTAAGCTTGGAAAAAAGATTCTTCGTGTAAGTTATGCTGATATAGAAAGTAAGTATCATGGTGAAGGTCCTAAGATGGTAAAAGCTATTTTCTATGCAGCTGAACGAGATGATGCTGTATTATTTATTGATGAAGCAGATTCCCTTCTTTCCAAAAGATTAACAAATGTTACTTCTGGTTCAGATCAGGCAATTAATTCAATGCGTAGTCAATTACTTATTAGTCTGGAAAAGTTTGAGGGAATTGTAATATTTGCAACTAATCTTGTTGTTAATTATGATCAAGCTTTCTTAACTAGATTAATAAGTGTAGAATTTGTTTTACCTGACGAAGAATCTAGAAAAAAGATTTGGAAAGTTCATACAATGTCATCAGATGAAAAGAAATTAAATATACCTTTAGCTGGTGATTTCAATATTGATGAATTAGCTAAAAAGTATGAATTTTGTGGAAGAGAAATAAAAAAAGCAGTTATTTCTGCTTGCTTGAGGGCTGCAATGTCTGATCATGATCAGGTTTCACAAGAAGATTTTATTGCTGCTTGTGATCGAATAATACAAGAAGAAAAAGCTCTTTCAAGTGCCAAGGACAATACTGTTGCCGGAAATAAAAATCTTAATCCGGAACAGGAAGATGCATTAAAGAAAGTGATAAAAAGTAAAATAGAGGCAGAAAAAATGAATGAAGTTCAAAATGTGGATAATAATGAGAGTAATGATAATAAAAAGGAGTGATATGAATGTTTTTAGCATACTTAAATAAAGAACAAAAGGAACTTTTTAGAGACATGTGTATATTTATGGCAGCTTCTGATAATGATTTTGCAAATAGCGAAAAAGATTTACTTAATGATTATTGTAAAGAGATGTCAGTTGAATATACTGAAAAGACAATTACTTCAAGCTTTGATGAAGCTATAAGAAAAATAACAGATATCAGCAATGATGATCAGCGCAGAGCAATCGGTTTTGAATTAATGGGTATGGTTATGGCTGATAGAATATATGAACCTGAGGAAAGAGAATATGTCAAAAAGTATTCTGTTCAGAGCGGAATACCTATGAATGATTTTGATCAGATGGTTAATCTGGTAAACAAAATTTATGATATAAACGAAGAAGTAAAACGGATTGTTTTTAAAAAGTAAGTTAAAGGCTGAAATGACGGTATGTCATTTCAGCCTTAAAAAATATACTATGAGTTGCAAAAACTCTTGCATTTTCCAACCATCTGTAGTATAATGCAATTAGAAAATACATTTGTATTTTTAAAAATACATACAAACAGAAAGGACAGCAAATCATGAACAGAAAAAACAAATTTACAGTAAAAGCGTGGTGCAAATCCCCATGAAAAATGACAAAATAAAAAAGCACGTTCTTCAGTGGCATATTTGTCATAAGTGCAATCTCAGGTGCAGTCACTGTTATCAGGAGGATTACAAGTCGGAGCTTTCACTGGAAGAACTTAAAAAAATATTTTTCAGCTACAGGGATTTCTGCAGTAAAAACAATTTCAAGGGACATATAAATTTTACCGGCGGTGAGCCGTTCTTGTCGAAAAATTTTTTCCCTCTCCTTGATCTGTGTGAAGAATACGGTAATACGTTCGGAATCCTGACCAACGGAACTCTCCTTGATGAGAAAATGGTTTTGAAACTCAAAAAATATTCAAAGCTTTCATTTGTCCAGATAAGCCTTGACGGAACAGAAAAGGTTCATGACAGTGTCAGAGGAGAAGGCAATTACAAAAAAGCAATGAACGGATTCAGTCTTCTGAAAAAAGCCGGAATACAGTCAATGGCGGCATTTACTTGTCACAACAATAACAAAGATGAACTGAAAAAGGTTATCAGAGAGGCGAGAAAGCATAAAATAGACAGGTTCTGGGCCGACAGAATGATTCCTATGGGCAGCAGTACAGAAGGAATACTGTCAACAGAGGATTTTCAGAAGATGGTAAAGATCCTTACAAAGGAGCACTTCAGAAGGGTTCCTTTCAGTAAAACTGATGTTCATTTAAACCGTGCACTTCAGTTTTCAGAGGGAGGAAACTGTTACTATTACTGCTCAGCGGGAATAACGCTGCTGACGGTTCTGGCCGACGGAACACTTCTTCCGTGCAGACGACTTCCTATAGAGATAGGAAACTGTCTGGAAAAGGATATTACCGAGCTATATGAAAACAGTCCTGTTATAAAAGATCTTCTTGAAGACAGGATACCTGATGAGTGCAAGTCATGCTCAAAAGCAGAACACTGCCGCGGCGGTGCCAAGTGTCTCTCGTATGCTGTAAACGGAGATTACCATACAAAGGATATAAACTGCTATATAAAATATTAGTATCTAAAAAATGATATACTATTAATAATGAAAAAGAAAAGGAGAAATGTTATGAAAAAATCAAATTTTAATTTAAAAAAATATATCAGTCTGTTTTGTATGCTGATTCCCATATTTCTTGTATTTATAATGCCTGCGCAGAGTGTATCTGCCGAGACCAAGGAATACAGCATTCCGAGTGCTGACTTTGAGGTGTTTTTTGAAAATGACGGTTCGGCTGTTATTTCTGAAAGCTGGAATGTGTGCTATTCACAAGGCAGTTTTTCAAGATTTTATAAGGATATAAATGCGCCTCTTAATCAGCTTGAATATTTTGATGATATTGAAGTGTTAAGCTGTTCGATCGACGGTGTGGAAGCACAGTGGCAAAGTTCAACAGACAGAAATGACAATCATTATACATTATTAAAAAACAACACCCCGATGACACATGAAATGAACTGGTATTTAAGTGTCAGCAACAGGACAGTAAACTATAAGGTACAATACAGGATCAAGGATGCACTCAAATTAAACGAAAATAACGATGCGATTTTTGCCTATCGTTTTATCGGAGAAAATTTTTCCAAACCTGTTTCAAAGGTTTCGTTGAAAATAGATACTCTGGAAAAAGAAGCATTAACAGATATCAACTTTTCATCAAGTAATTCAAACTTTTTTGAGGGAAATGTTTTTTGCTCAGAAGCGGATAATCATAGCGGTGTTTATAGATGTGAAATCAGTTTAAAACCTGAATATTTTAATAATTTAAAAAAAGTCGAAGACGTTGTTATTCCTGAACAATTAATAAATGCTGAGAAAAATGTGAAAAAGAATAAACCGGATACTATCGGCATGATTTGTTTTGGCGGAATATTATTATTATTTGTGTTTGGAGTAATCAAAGGAAATGGAAGAGGCGGTTCTTCAGGCGGTCGCTTTAACGGAAGTTCGTGCAGCTCATGCAGCTCATGCAGTTCCTGCAGTTCATGCGGAGGCTGCGGCGGCGGAGGTGCCGATTAACATAATTTGTGTAATGATAATATATATATTAAAACATAGCTGATAATAAAAGACTCCTTTGCCACAGACTGCAAGCAGTGGCGAAGGAGTTTTTTTAGTGAAACCATACATATTTTGGTTTAAAATTAAAGTGCTAAAAGCGACAATAAGTTAAAATATTATATGTTTGCAAATGTCAATATATAAATGTAGGTTTTTGAAATAGGTCAGAAAGAAAATCGTAAAGCATATGCTTACCTGTGTAAGGACATGACAGCATACAATGAAGGACAGAAAAACGCTGTTGCAAGAGCTGAAGATGAAAGTCTTGCAGCATCAGATATTTATGACGATTTACAAAAACAAGAAGTATTTGTGCTTGTATCAACCAGAAAAGTTGCAGTCGAAAAAATACTGCCTCTTTATTACATGCGTGACCAGGTTGAAAAAATATTTGAGCTCTGCAAACAGGAAGGTAAAATACTTCCGATTAATGTTGAGTCAGAAGCAACATTGCGAGGACATCTTATGATGACTTTTATTGCAGCTGTTGTGCTTAAGATGATGACTGACAAGCTAAGAAATTCTTCACTGACAACTGAGTCTATGTTTATGAATTTACATGAACAGCATGCTATCGTATATGACAATGAATTTGTAACAACAGAGCCTGTTAAGAAAATGAATGATGCTTACAAGGCTTTTAAAATTCAATGTCCTATATCTATAAAACGTCAGGCTGATAATGTAGACTAAAAAATTATTGGGAACTAAGGATTATTGGCTTTTTCTTCTGTTTCTGCCGTTGAAATGACAGTCACATTTTCAAAAACTGTGTTAAGTACATTATGCAGTGCTTCAAGCTGCTCATTGTTGAGCATTTTCAGCATTGCCTGTTCAATATCAGTAATCAGTGTGTTTATCATGTTGGTACTCCTTATCAAAGTACCAACATCACTACAAACCATTTTCTTTATGATGCATTTTCCGATGCAATATAGTTATCAATATCCTGAATGATCAATGGTTCACCCATTGTATGCAGTGATTCAAAGAAAGACAGTATATAGTCATAAACATTGTATTTATCGAATGTTTCGGAAACTTCTGCACCCGATAATGATTTGTTATATCTGTATCTTTCCATGCAGTAGATAAGAAAAGTTGCTTCTTTGCTCATAATCAGCTCTCCTCCGGGTATTCGTAAAAGCCCTTTGTGATTTCGTCCCGATACATTGTGTAAAGCATCATTGGACCGTAATGCCATAGCTTCGTTTCTTCGTCAGACAGTTCCTTATACAGCTTTGATTTATAAAATTTTGATATAGCCTCGGTTTCGCTTATGCTATCATTTTTTACTATAAGCTCTGTTATCTGAGGAATTATGACAGCAAGCAAAGCGCTGAACTGATTTTCATTCATACATATAAGCTCCTTTGGAAATGAAGATGTGATAATGCTTCATCTGTTGCAAAAACAAGCTGGTTATATAGCTTTCTGATCTTAAGTGCTTCAAGAGCCTGTTCTTTTGTAAGTATACCCGACATATAAAGCGTGATCGTCTGGTATACATTATCATTTGCAACGGCACCATATATCAGATCGTATTGTTCGCCGTTATAGGTGCCCTGTCTGTTTGCGGAAACAAAGTCAAGCCAGCCTTCATCCGCACTTTCAAAACGCAGTACACGGCATTCATTAAAAGCAGTATTTTCATCTGTTTCATATATATTCAGTACAGGCGTGCCGCTTTTTCTGTTTGCGGTTACTTTTTTGGCAAAATTGACCGCCTGTTCCTTGTTGGTGGTTGTATAGAAACCGTAACCGAAATCAAGGAAACGATTCTGATATATCAGCTTTGGCTCCTGTACGATCACGTTACTACCATGATATAATATCATTTTATCACTTCCTTTTTATAGTTATAAATAAAGATTTAAGCTGCTATCAGTCGTACTGAATCCATCTTTAGATATTTTAATAACGTTTTCTAACATATGTCTTCCTTCTTAAAAGTTGATACCGGTATCAACTTTTATTCTACCATTACTAATCTGAAAATAAAATTATTTCTCTTTCTTCTGCTGTGACGGTGTAGGCGGAACTGTCATATCGAAGCCAAGTCGCTTAGCATCATCTTCAATGAGTGAAATGATATATGCCTGCATACTCTTACCCTGACTTTCAGCAAGCTGCTTGATTTTATCACGTTTTCCTTTACGTACTCTAAGAACGAGTTGTTCATAGTTTGCTGCGATATGCTTTTCAGACGCTCTTCTGTTCACTTCAGAATAATACGTTTTCTTTTTATCTTCTTCCATAGCGCACCTCACTTTTTGTAAATATACTCATATTTTATTATACCATTTATCGGATATAGATATCTATATCTATTGTACCCAAAAAGAAGTTTTGGATTTTTATTAATAGGAATTGAGTCGGTGTTAACATATAGATAGCTATATGTTATTGTTTATATAAAGATATAGCTATCTTGTGTGTCGGGCATGACACACAGCCAGTCGGTGAAAGTCCGACCGACAGGTATTTACCGCCAAGTGTAGCGAACCACAAGTCGAAAGTCGTGAGGCTGGGACAGAGGAAGTGGTGTAGCGATTCTTTCACGACCACGAACAGAAATCTGATATAAGGCCAGCAGGGTGGAAGAGACTGCATGACAAGTCAAATCCAAAAGGTAAACGTAAACCCCAAATGGTAAATCAGGGGAAAGTGGGGAAGCAATTCCCTTCGGGAAAGAAGAGAGAAGGTTGTGTGGATTACCCCGAGAGGTCTCATGGACGACTAAGTCCAAAATCTTTAAAAACAGTGATGGTAGGGTCGGTCGAA
>JAZUJY010000269.1:0-39894 GCA_045643005.1 Oscillospiraceae bacterium
CACAAAAAAACGTAAAATATAACAACACAGAGGATATCCCCCGCCTCTGCAGGCGGCGGGTTCTATCTGACCAAACAGTCGGAGTACAATCTCCGACTGAGCGGAAACCGATTCTGCGAATCGCCTCTGCTTGTTAAAAGCAGAGCTTTGAACAACAGCGGCCGTTGAAAAATATTAATTTACTCATTATATTATTATAAATGTTGAAAACTTTAGTGAAATGATGTATAATAATAATATATAATATCGAAACTTATGGGGGAATATGATAACCTCGAAAATCAATTTTTATGATGAGGAATATTGGAGGAGCATATGAGTATAGTGAATTTTAATAATGTATCGAAGGTGTATAATTCCGGAGAAACATCGATCAAAGCGCTTGACGGAGCATCATTTACCGTTGATAAAGGGGAATTTGCGATCATTCTTGGTTCATCAGGTGCAGGAAAAACAACAGCTTTGAATATACTCGGGGGAATGGACAGGGCAACTTCAGGAGAAGTGATCATAGACGGAGAAGATATTACTTCTTACAAAAAGCAACGGCTTGTGAAATACAGACGTCTGGATATTGGTTTTGTTTTTCAGTTCTATAATCTTGTTCCTAATCTGACATCTTTGGAAAACGTTGAACTTGCGTCTCAGGTCACAAAGGATCATCTCGATCCGGATGATATTCTTGACCAGGTAGGATTATCTGAAAGAAAAGGAAATTTTCCGGCACAGCTGTCAGGAGGGGAACAGCAGCGTGTATCTATTGCAAGAGCACTTGCTAAAAATCCGAAAATTCTTTTGTGTGATGAACCTACAGGTGCACTTGATTATGTAACTGGAAAACAGATCCTTATGCTTTTACAGGATACATGCAGAAACAAAGGGCTGACAGTGATCCTTATCACTCACAATTCAGCACTTGCGCCAATGGCCGACAGACTAATAAGATTTAAGAGCGGTAAGGTTATTGAAGAGACAATAAATCATCATCCTGTCGCTATTTCTGAAATAGAGTGGTAGAATATTGTAATTCACAAAATGTGTAAAGGATGATACAGGGATGAGAGCTTATTCGAAGGATATAATAAAAACCATTGTCAGGGAAAGAAAACGGTTTTTATCGATAATGATCATATCAGCACTTGGGGTTTTGATGACGACCGGTATAAAAGCCGGCTGTGATGATACAAGAATAAGTGCTGATAAATATTACAAAAAACAACATCTCAGAGATTTTTATATACAGTCAACGCTTGGATTAACAGACGATGATATAGATGCACTTCTGAAGGAAGATGAAATATCTGAAGCTGACGGATTTTTTGAAGAAACAGATTATTATGTATCAGACGGCATAAAGTATTCGATAACGATGTCTTCCTGCAGTGATAAAATTGATATTCCATATGTTATAGAAGGGTCATTGCCTGAGAAATATAATGAAATTGCAGTAACATCTGATTTTTCCAGCAGATTCAATATATCAGCAGGTGATGAGATCGGATTTACAATGTCTGAGGATTCACATCTGATCACAGATAAATATATAGTTTCTGCGATAGTATTTAATGCAGCGGATGTTAATAATACGGAAGGCTGTACGTCATTTCGCTCAACATCTGTTTCGGATTATACAGCATTTGTAAACAGATCAGCAGTGGACAGTGATATATATACAGGGATAGGCTTTGAACTGAAAGATTCCGGAAAATATAACTGCTATAGCGATGATAATAAACTTATGATAATGAATTTTTCAGAAAAGCTTGAAAAAATAAAGGAAGAAAGGGAAACTGCAAGGACTCAGAGTATAATTTATGAAGCTTTGGACAAGATCGATATAGAAAGAGAGAAAATGAACAGCGAGTTTGATAAAGCTGAAGCAGAATTGAATAATGCGAAAACCGCTCTGACACAGGCAAAAGAAGAACTTGAAAAAGGGCAGCGAATGATCGATGCCGGAGCCGTTACAGATGAAAATATTATTTCCGAGGTTCGGTCAGGATGGGAAGATTATTATAAAGGTCTGGAAGAATATAATGAAAATGAAGAAAAATACCTTTCAGAAAAAAAGAAAGCAGTAAAAGAAATAGAAGATGCCGAGGA
Organism: Oscillospiraceae bacterium; assembly: GCA_045643005.1. Classification (GTDB taxonomy): domain Bacteria; phylum Bacillota; class Clostridia; order Oscillospirales; family Ruminococcaceae; genus HUN007. The sequence continues at coordinate 2,104 of JAZUJY010000269.1, forward strand.
TGAGATATATGATATTGAATCTGCAAAGTGGTTTATCTTTACGCGAAACAATCTGAGCGGTTACAGCAATATAAGCTCAGACATGGATGCCATAAGCTCTCTTTCTCTGATATTTACGATAGGCTTTCTTATAGTTGCTGTTTTAGTAGCATCAATAACAGTAAACCGAATGATCGAAGAAAACAGGAGCCTTATAGGAACTTATCAGGCACTTGGATTTACAGACAGAGAAGTAATGCGAAAATATCTTGTTTTCGGAACAGGAGCCGGAATGATCGGATGTATCGCTGGTGATATACTCGGATATGTTGCTCTCCCGGAGTTTTTATTTATATTTTTTAATAAAATGTATGTTTTACCGGCTATTGAACTTTCTGTCGATTTTGTGGGAGCATTCACTGCACCGTTGATTTTTATATGCGGTATAGTATTTACAGTAATTTTTACGTGTCTTAAGGCTTTCAGGGCAATGCCTGCGGAACTGATGCGTCCTAAAGCGCCAAAACCCGGATCAAAGGTTTTTCTTGAAAGAATAACTTTTTTATGGAGAAGGTTCTCATTTTTAAACAAGGTCACTGCAAGAAATATTTTCCGGTATAAGAAACGTCTTCTTATGACAGTGACCGGAATACTTGGATGTACTGCACTTCTTGTGTGTGGATTTGGAATAAAGGACAGTGTTGATCATCTGATGGTCTGTCAGTATGATAAGATCATACATTATGATCTTCTTGCATCCCTATCTGAGAAAGACTACGATGAATATGAAAAAGAGATAAAAGAAAACGGTTCGGACTATCTTTCGTTTGTACTTCAGTCTGTTACTCTGAAAAATATTAATGATAATTCACTTCAGACTCAACTGTATGTGTTTAATGATTCTGAAAGATCTGATATTTTTATTTCATCCCTTGATTTCGAAAACGGGAAAAATATCGATTTTGAAAATGACAGGCTTTATATTACCAAAAATGCAGCTGTTGTTTTGAATTTAAAAAAAGAGGATAAAGTGTCTTTGCTTGACAGTAATTTCATTCAGATCGAAATGCCGATAGGCGGTATCCTTGAGAACTATCTTGGAAATATGGTATATATGAACAAAAGTACATATGAAAAGTATTTCAGGGAATATGAGCCGAATGCTGTTTTTATTAACAGTGACCAAATATCAGAATACGCTGAAAATGAACTTGTTCGTACAAGTGTAATTACTCATGAACTTAAGGAGGATTTTTCAGCTAGTTTTTCTTTGATCAATTCGGTAGTATATCTTTTGATAAGTCTTTCAGCAGCTCTTGCATTTGTGGTCCTGTATACACTTTCATCCACAAATATTTCTGAAAGGGAACGGGAGCTGGCTACTATTAAGGTTCTTGGCTTTTATGACAGAGAAGTGCATCTGTACATTAATAAAGAGATACTTATACTGACTTTTATAGCTATAATTCTTGGTTTGCCGGTAGGTTCTTTTCTTTGCGGGCTTCTTACAGGAGCACTGAAGATGCCTTCATTGTATTTTAATGTATATATTAAACCGTTATCGTATGTGTTATCTTTTCTGATCACTTTTATTTTTGCACTTCTTGTAAGTGTATTTATGTATCGTACTCTTGATGATATTGAGCCTGCAGAGGCACTGAAGAGTATAGAATAGCGTAAAAAACAAGCCTGACTTTTGTTTTGGCTTGTTTTTTGTATATTATAAATAAAACATTTGTAAAATAATAAATCCTATGATATAATATTAATATATCAACTTAATTGGGGTGAATAAAATGAATGTTAAGGATCCAAAGCAATATACAAACGAGATGATCGAAAAACTCAAAACCGCCATAAAAAGTCTGAAAAATCCGAGCAGTATAAACTTTGCTTCGCCTATGACTTTACCTGAAATCGTAAAATTTGAAGTTATGAATCATGTCCGGATAACTGATGATTTCAGAGAATGGCTGAAGTTTTCAGCGGGCTGCAGTATTGAAAACGGGGAGTACCAGATCTTTTTTCCATATACAGTAAAAGAATTTGACAGTTTTGTTTCTGCTGATGAAGTTGCAGTTGGTGGGATAAGATCACAGAACATATTTTTTTCTGTAAGTAAATCTACAGGACATTTTTCAAAAACGGAAAACGGTACGAAAGAATCATTAGGCTGTTTCGGTGAGATCATTGACATTGTTGCACAATATCTGATGGAAAGGGTGAGTGCACCTGTCGATAATCGAATTCTTCATGTTTCAGGAAAGCTCCTGATCGATCCCGTGAATACAGACAGAAATACAAGTATCAATTCAAATTCATATACGTCATATAATGGTGCTCCGAATTTTGTTTTAGCTGATTCGGCGGATCCGTATGAAATTGACAGAAAAATAGAAAAAATACAGAATATTCATAAGCAGTTTACCAATTCATATCCTTCGTATTTTGATATTCCTGCAAATGATTCAGAAATTGAAATGATAGAAAAGGCAAACAGAGTGATCATTCCTCTGACATATAAAAAATGGCTGAAAAAATTCAGATGCTGCAGCATATTTGGAGATACATTCAGATTCTTTCTTCCTGAAAGCAGCGGATATTATAACGATGTAGTTCCGGGTGAGTATCTGGTCATAGGTGAAATTGTCGGAGACGGAGAGCGGATCTGTATTTCTAAAAAGACCGGTAAAATAGTGGCTCTGTATCATGATGCAGTAACTGAGTATGATGATTTTGAGGTTATTATAGATGCTGTTCTTCAGATATTTGACGATTTTTCAGATTCGGAATCTTATTCAAATATTATTGATCCGAATAGTGATTCTATAAAAATTATGTCAGACAGAGAACTGTATAATTACATAATGAAGCCGAAGCCTCAGAAATTTAAAGAAGCACAAACGCTATGGAATGAGTTTTTCAGAAACAATGAGAAGAGACTTGGCGAATTTATCTCTTATCTTAAACAGAACAAACAGAAGGACAGAAAAAAAGCTTTCAGAAACAATTATTTTGAAGAAATACTTTTCATGCTCAGAGTTTGTGCTGTCAAAGATTTCTGGAACAACGAACGTGAGCTGATATGTCATGGAAAAGGTACAGTAAACTGGTGCCCTGAACAGCAGATAAGAATACTGAACAAAAACAATATTACAGGTATAATGTCAAAAAATGCAGTTCCGGGTATAGTAATGGATGACAACAGAGATCCTGTTGTAAATATGTCAGGAATGAATGTACTTTATGATGCTCATCAGATGTATGATGCTTATCATTATCCTCAGTATGCTGCGGACTGGAGAAATATTCAGGCTTTGACACCATGTGAACACATAATCGGTGCACATGGCATTAGATATACCTGATCGTTTTGATTCTGGTACAGATCATATAAAATTAATAAAAGGAGTCCTTGATATGGAAAATGTCAGAAAGCTGACAGCTGATCAGATCACCAAGATGGGTAATCCTGGAAAGCCTAACGGGGAAGCAGGGAAAATGATGCTCGAAAGAATGAATTCCAGCCATTCTGAGCTGACTGACTGGGCATTGGAGCTCATAAATTTTGATAAAGACGATCATGTTCTCGATATAGGATGCGGCGGCGGATCGGCGTTGAATAAAATATCAAAGAGAGTTACTTCAGGATATCTGTATGGTGTTGATCATTCGGAGATATCAGTTTTAATGACAGAGAATTATAATTCGGAAATAATCAGAAAAGGCAGAATGAATATACTCAGATCTTCTGTGGAAAAGCTTCCTTTTCTGAATGCCATTTTCGATAAGATCATAACTGTTGAAAGCTTTTATTTCTGGCCTGATCCGTTAAATAATCTTAAAGAAGTAAGAAGAACGCTGAAACCGGCAGGAAAGTTTTTTCTTGTCTCTGAAATTTTTGATCAGCCGGATCTTCCTAAGGAAGTGCAGTACAACATAAAAAAATACAATCTTTACAATCCGGATATCCAGACTTTTGAAGAGCTGTTTTGTAAGGCAGGATTTAAAGAAGTAAACATTCATACAAGAGAATCTGAATCATGGATATGCGTTGAGGGAATAAATTAAAAAAGCATAAAAAAAGACAGGTTATAAGGCCTGTCTTTTTTATGCTTTATCCTTTGATACTGTCATTTTTCTTTTTTGAAATGTCGGAAAATATTTTAGGAAGCTTGAAAAGTACTTTTCCTTTAACTTCATCATATGACACAAATCCGAGCTGACTGTGTTTACTGTCCAGTGATACATTTCTGTTGTCACCAAGTACGAAAACGCAGTTTTCAGGAACTGTAACAGGATATGAATCAAATGCATGCATATCGTTAGTTGTCAGAGTCTTTACAAAGTGGTCAGCTTCAAGTTTGGCATCTTCAGAGTAAAGCTGTTCATCGACCTGCCTGCCGTCAACTGATACGATCCCTTTGATGAAATCTATGTCAACAGTCTGACCTTCTGTGGCGATCACTCTCTTAACGATCTCTTTTCCAAGCTTTTGGCTGTCGATGATAACTACATCGTTATCCTTAGGCGTATATCCGATCCTTGTGGAAATAAGCTGATCACTTTCATAATATGTCGGTTCCATTGATTTGCCGGAAACTTCAGAACGCTGAAGTAAATATGTAAAAGTAAGCTTATATACCGCTATGGTTATGGCAAAAATCAGAATAAATTCAAAAGCATCCTTAATAAATGATTTAAAGGTGTATTTTTTCTTTGTTTCTTGTTGCGTTGTTTCGGAGCTTTCATCAACGTTGTCTGTAACATCAATGACTTCATTCGTTTCTTTTGTATTCATTTGTCTTACCTTTCCTTTTTGATTAGTAATTCAAAGCTCTGCTTTTAACAAGCAGAGGCGATTCGCAGAATCGGTTCCCGCTCAGTCGGAGATTGTACTCCGACTGAGCGGGAAGATAGAACCCGCCGCCTACAGAGGCGGGGGATATCCTCTGTGTTGTTATATGATGTTTATAAATGTTCCGCAAAAAGCATATTTTGCAGATAATTCACTGCATGCATTGTTTGCATCGGCAAAGTTTTTAAAAATACCGAATACTGCAGCACCGCTTCCTGTCATCATAGTTCCTTCAGTATTGTATTTTTTCATTATTGATTTAATATTTTCAATATCATCAGGAATGTCAGTCTTTTCAAAAGTATTTATGCACAGCGGCATAAGTCTGCTGATGTCTGAATTTCTGATGCATTTTAACAGTTCCTGACTGTTGTGATGAACTGTATCTCCGAGCTGATCTATCTGTCTGTATGCTTCAGGTGTGGAAACGCCTTTATTTCCTTTTGCGCATACAATATAGTGTGAAGGAAGAGGAGGGAGCGGTTTTACTATTTCTCCAAGACCTTCAACAAGACAAAGTTTTCCTTTGATAAAAAACGGAGTATCTGCTCCTGTTCGTGCAGCAATTTTTATAAGCTGTTCATCATCCATTTCAGTTTTAAAATAACTGTTTAACAGCTTTAACACACCTGCAGCATTTGAACTTCCGCCGCCCATTCCGGCTTCGTTCGGAATATTTTTGTCAATATGTATATGAAGTCCGGGATTTGAAATACCGGATGCTTTAAAAAACTCTGATGCAGCTTTCCAGACAATATTTTTGCTGTCAGTTGGAATGCCCGGCTTTGAACAGCTGACAGATATATTTTCAGAATTATTAAATTCGATCGTTACTGTATCACAAAGCGATATCTCTTCAAATATGCTGTTTATATTATGATAACCGTCAGGTCTTTTTCCCGTAACATCGAGAGAAAGATTGATTTTTGCGTATGTTGATGCAGTTATTCTGTCCATTACAGTTCTCCAAGAAATTCTTCTATTCTCTTAACAGCTGTGTTAAGGTGATTGAGCGAATATGCGTATGAAATTCTGATATAGCCTTCACCGCATTCACCAAAAGCATTTCCGGGAACAACAGCAACTTTCTTACTGTATAAAAGCTTTTCACAAAATTCTTCACTGGAAAGACCGGTGCTTTTGATACACGGGAAAACATAAAAGGCTCCTTCAGGGTTAAAGCATGTCAGACCGAGTCTGTTGAAGGCATCAACAAGAAATCTTCTTCTGACATCATATTCGAAGGTCATCTTTTTAACTTCATCCTCACAGTTTTCAAGTGCTTCAATTCCGGCATACTGGCTGACGGTAGGAGAGCACATGATCGCAAACTGATGAAGTTTGACTATCTGTTTAACAAGAGGTGCAGGTGCACAAACATATCCGAGACGCCATCCTGTCATTGCAAAAGCTTTTGAAAATCCGTTTATATATATGGTACGTTCCTGCATATCTTCAATTTCGATAATTGAACAGTGCTTTCTTCCGTAGGTAAGTTCAGAGTAGATCTCATCTGAAAGAACGATTATATTTGTTTCTCTCAGTACGGCAGCTATTTTTTCAAGATCCTCGCGTGTCATTATGGCACCGGTCGGATTATTAGGATAGGGAAGTATAAGAAGTTTTGTTTTATCCGTGATTTTGCTTTTCAGATCTTCTGCAGTGAGCTTGAAATTATTTTCAACCTTTGTTTCAAGTGAAACAGGTATTCCTCCTGACATTCTGACTATCGGACTGTAGCATACGAAACACGGCTCAACAATAAGAACTTCATCACCGGGTTCAATAACTGAACGAATGGATATGTCTATAGCTTCAGAACCACCGACAGTTACAACAACTTCATTCTGCGGATCATAAGAAACGCCTGTTCTCTTACATGTATAGTTTGAAATTGAGGTTCTCAGAGCTGCCAGACCTGCATTTGCAGTATAGACAGTTCTCTTTCTTTCAATGGTCTGCATTGCTTTCTGTCTTATTGACCATGGTGTAGGAAAATCAGGCTCACCGACGCCAAGACTGATAACACCCTCGAGCTGCTGGGCAATGTCAAAAAATTTTCTGATACCTGACGGTTTGATGTCTATAATAGTTTTGTTTAATACTTTATCGTAATCTATCACGGAGAAACCAGACCCCTCTCATCGATCATACCATTCTGGTCAATATAAATACCTTTTTCCTTGTAGCGCTTAAGCATAAAATGAGTAGCGGTAGAAAGAACGCCTTCGATGGTAGAAAGCTTCTGTGAAACAAATAAGGCAATTGTCTTAAGATCAGTGCCTTTGGCTGTTACTGCAAGGTCAAATGATCCTGACATAAGTGAAACGCTGTCCACTTCATCGTACATCATGATAGTTTTTGCAAGATCATCAAATCCGCAGTCTCTCTGAGGTGTTACTTTGATCTCGATAAATGCAGTTACAGTATTTTTTTCAGCAAGTTCTTCATTTAAAATAACACTGTAACCCATGATAGTACCATTGTTTTCATATTCTTTTATTTTTGCGGCTACTTCTTCCTCAGTTGAATTCAGCATCGCCGCCAGCTGTTCATTTGAAAATCTTGAATTTTGTCTTAATAATTGCAATAATGGATCCATAAAATACTCCTGTTCTCCGCAGATCAAAATATATTAACCGGAATCTTGCGGTATTCCTTAATGATTAATCAGATTTGGATGCTGTAAGGTCTGTGCTTTACAAAATAGAAAACTTCTGTAAATCCGGCCTGGGATGCTATTTCCAGAGCTTCTTTTGTTCCTTTCCCAAGATCCTCAGTACAATGAGAATCAGATCCGACGGTGATTATTCTTCCGCCGCAGTCTCTGTAAAGCTTTATAAGCTCAAGCTCCGGAAATGTTTTTTTGTAAAGCTGTCTCAGCCCGGATGAATTTATTTCTATCCCTTTATCCTTGGATATAAGCTCTTTAAAGCATTTAACTATAATGTCATAATATTCGGAAATGTCGGTTTTGATCCCGGCTTCACCTTCGATATATCTGAGAGGGTAAGTAAGATGACCTAATACGTCAAATTTTCCCCAGCTGCAAAGCTTGTACAGTTCTTCAAAATATTCATTGAGCAGTTCCTTTATGTTTTCTTTACTGTAATCAAGAAAGGCAAAATCAGGACGTAAAGGCAGCTCATGCATAGAGCCTATAATAAAATCAAGTCTCTTGTCATCTGCGATCAGATCGGCTGATTCAAGATCATGTGTAGCCTGTCCAAGCTCTATGCCGTTAATGATCCTTAAAGAAGGATCCGGATTTGACTCTGTCAGCTTTATATTGTCATCCATGGATCTGTTAAAAAGATCAAGATTATTGTAAAAGTGTTCTTCATCAAGCTGAAATGTATAGTGTTCACGTCCAAGAAGTCTGTTTGCTTCGCAGTGTTCTGTTATGCTCAGAACAGAAAAACCAAGACTGCTTGCACGTTGAGCAAGTTCTGACGGTGTGTTGAAGCCATCCGGAGAATTTGCTGTATGCGTATGACAATCTATCATAAAAGATCTTCCTTCTATATATAAAAGTAAAAATTAAGAAATAGTTTTAAATTAAATAACGACGAAGAGGAAATCTCCCGCCTGAATATGCTGTGATTTCTATACTGACCTGGACATCTGTAATAAAATCTCCGGCTTCATGTCAGCGATCTTCGAATTGCCTCTGTTTGTTAAAGCAAAGCTTTGAACAAAAGCCGGTCAAACAAATTCAATATCAATTATATCATATTTAAGGATGAATAACCAGTATTTTTTTTATAAACTATTTGATTTAAATTGGTTAGAATTAGTGTAAACTACGATAAAACCAGTATTCTCAGATGAATTTGTGAATGATGCACATGTAAAATTTATACCTGCATATGATAAAAATAGCTAAAAATTGCTGATTTATATCACGCCTGAAATTGAAATGTGCTTTTTGTATAAAAAAATGAAACTATAGGTGAAAAAAATATGCACAAATTAGTGCTGCGGGCACTGGAAAAATCCGAATACTATCAAAAACAACAAAAAAACACAATTTGTTTTTTGTATTTTGATGTATAGTGATTGTTAAATATGTTAGAATTATAAGATTTATTTTAAAAAAAGTAAAAATAGTACATGTTTTAGTAAAATTATTGTATTCTAATACTTATAGATAAAATATATAATAAAACCATAAGATATGTGAAAACAATTCACATAATTGAAAAATTAGGAGGGTTTTTATTATGAAATTTAAAAGAGTATTAAGTGCAGTTGCTGCTTTAGCAATGATCGGAACTTGCTTTACAGGATGCGGTAACGGCGGAAACAGCAGTTCAACAGCAAGCAATGATTCAAACAGTTCTGCAGCAGACAATAACAGCAAAACAGATGACAAGAATAATACCGGTGAAACAAAGGAACTTACTATCTGGAGTATTTCAACAGAAAGTGACTCTTTCCACAATGCTTATGAAAAAGCTATTGAAGACTTCGAAGCAAGCCATCCTGGTGTTAAGGTAACACATGAATCATTTGAAAATGAATCATATAAGACAAAGATCAAAACATCAGTTGCAGCTAAGGATCTGCCGGATGTTTACTTCTCATGGGCAGGCGGATTTACAAAGGCATTCGTAGATTCCGGTGCTGTTCTTGATGTAACAGAAGCATATAACAACACATATAAAAAGGATCTTCCGGAAGCAGCTGTATCAAACCTTATGTTTGACGGAAAACTTTATGGTTCATGTATGACAACACCTGTATCATGCATGTGGTATAACAAGAAGTTATTCGATAAGGCTGGTGCTAAGGTTCCGGAAACACTTGATGAATTCCTTGATGCTTGTAAGAAGCTCAAAGATTCAGGTGTAGATCCAATCGCTACAAGTGTTAAGGACGCATGGGTTCTTTGCATGCTTCATGATGCTCTTACACTTAAATCAGTTGGTTACGATACTCTTAACAAGACTCTGACAAATTCAGGCGGAGATTATATGGATCCTGGCTTCTTAAAGTCAGTTCAGGCTATCAAGGATCTTCAGGATATGGGTGCATTTATTGACGGTGCAACAGCTCTCTCCAACGACGAAGCTCAGCAGGAATTCTTCAATGAAAATGCTGCTATGTACTTCACAGGAAGCTGGATGGGCGGATCAATTGTTAATGACTGTGCTGACCGTGTAGATGACTATGATGTTGCTCCTGTTCCTGTAATTGATTCTTCAAAGGCTAAGCTCACAGACTTCATGGGTGGTGGTTCTGATTCACTTCTCGTTTCAGCATACACAGATGAGCCTGAACTTGCTACTGAACTTGCATTCGAAATCTGTAAAGGCGTTTCACACTATGGATATATCGATGGTGCAGGAATTCCGGCATGGACAATTGATTATGATGACAGTGCAGTACCTGCTATAACAAAGAAAGTTGCAGCTTATGCATCAAATGCTACATCATTCACACTTTGGTTCGATACACTTCTCGAGCCTAATGCAGCTGAAAATTATAAGAAAACTCTCCAGAACTTCTATGCAGGTGATTTAACTCCTGAACAGTTCCAGGAAGAAATGAAAAAAATTGTTGGATAATTTAAAGATATCTTCTTAAGAATCAATCTTAATTTTCTTCTAATCCCCTTAAATCATATTATAACGGCTGACCGGCCCTGACCACCGGTCAGCAGTTTAATGTGATTGTGTATTTTTTCAGCAAATTAAATTCGGTCAAAAAAAAAATAAGGCAGGGTCATTATGGAAAAAGTTAGAAAGAATAAACTTGCCATTTTAATATTTATGCTTCCGGCTACAATATTATTTTTAGGTATTATTATTATCCCTATATTTGAGTCAGCATATTTCAGCTTTCTCGACTGGGATGGAATCAATAAATCAACATTTATAGGCGTACAGAACTATGTTGAATTGTTTACAAGCAAGCAGGATAATGTATTGATGACAATAAAGAATGCATTTTTACTTGCTATTTTTTCTGTATTTATTCAGCTTCCTTTAGCATTGGGACTGGCATTGCTTATTTCAAGAAAAGTAAAAGGTGAAAGATTTTTCATAACAGTTTATTTTATTCCAGTTCTTCTTTCTACAGTTGTTATAGGTCAGCTGTTTAATAAGTTTTATTATCCTACAAACAGCGGTCTTCTCAATATGTTTCTTACTAAATTGGGTATAATCGAAAAAGCTGTAGCTTGGGCCGGTGATGATAAAACAGCGTTGGCTGCTGTATTTGTTCCTCAGTTGTGGCAGTTTGTTGGTTATCATATGCTTCTGATGTATGCAGGTGTAAAAAGTGTATCACCTGATGTAATTGAAGCAGCAACAATTGATGGAGCTACTGACTGGCAGATATCATCAAAAATTATCATTCCGCTTCTGAAACCAGTTATTAAGATTTGTGTAATTTTTGCTGTAACCGGTTCTCTGAAGGCATACGATATCGTTTTCGTTATGACTAAAGGTAATTACGGAAGTGAAGTTCCAAGTACACTTATGGTTAAGCAGACTTTTGATCATGGTCGTTACGGATACGGAAGTAGTGTAGCGATGATCATTATTTTCCTTTGCTTCTTCTTCGCAATTTTAATTAAAAAATGTTTCAAGACGGAGGATTATAGTGATGAAAAATAATTCTGAAAATAAATATGCACCAAATCAGAGTACAAAAATGCTTAAGAAAATGAAAAAAGGAGCAGGTCCTGTTGTTTATTTTCTTCTGATCTTATGGGCTTTTGTGTGTATATTTCCAATATATTATTTATTTACATTTTCATTAAAAACAAATAGTGAAATTTTTAAAACAAATCCTCTTGGACTTCCAAAGGAATGGCTTTGGGATAACTATCTTAAAGCTATGAACTATAAGTCGGGAATGAGTTTACATGATTATTTGACTCAGAAAAATCCGACAATGCTTAATTATTTTTGCAACAGTACTATCATAAGCTTATTTACAATTTTAATCACAATAATATGTGCTCTTATGGCAACATATGCTCTTACTAGAATGAAGTGGCCCGGAAGAAAACTCGCAAATGATATATTTATGCTTGGTCTTACTATTCCGATTCATGCAGCTCTTTTGCCTGTATTCCTTCTTTTCAAGAAGCTTAGTTTGTTAAATACTCTTCCCGGATTGATTATTCCTTATTCTGCTTTTGCTTTATCAATGGCAATTATGATATTCGGCAGCTTTATGGAAAATATTCCTTATGAACTTGAAGAGTCGGCTTGTATTGACGGATGCGGAACATTCGGTATATTCTTTAAGATAATTGTTCCGCTTATGGTCCCTGCACTTTCAACAGTTGCAATTTTCACATTCCTTTCAGCATGGAATGAACTTATGTTTGCTAACACATTCGTAAGCTCAGGTATGAGAAGAACACTTCCTGTTGGTGTAAATCAGTTCTTTGGTTCATATACAACAGACTGGGGTCCGATCGGTGCTGCTTTGTGTATTGCAACATTCCCGACACTGTTCATATACTTCTTTATCAGTAAGAAGGTTCAGGATAGTTTGATAGCAGGTGCTGTTAAAGGTTAATTTAATTATTATAATTATTAAATAAGGAGTTCAATTGAACTCCTTTTTTTTGTACCTTTTTTTATTTTACTTTTGTCATTGATATTTATATAAAAACATAGTATAATAAAATAGATAGCAAAATTTTTACTTTATAAGGAGATTGCAAATGGCTATAATTGGAATTGATCTGGGGACTACAAACAGTCTTGCGGCTTGTTATAGAAACGGAAAGTCTGAGCTTATCAGAAATTCACTTGGAAATTGCATTACTCCGTCAGCTGTCACTATTGATGAAAATGGTGAATTGATGGTGGGAGCTGTAGCAAAGGAAAGACTGATATCTCATCCTGAATCTTCTGCTACAGAATTTAAACGTTCTATGGGTATGAATATTAATTATGATCTGTGCGGAAAAAATTTTTCTCCTGAAGAATTGTCTGCTATGATATTAAAAAAAATAAAACAGGATTCTGAAGAATATCTCGGTGAACCGGTTCATGAAGCCATAATCAGTGTTCCCGCTTATTTTGATGATAACAGAAGAAGTGCTACAAAACTTGCAGCACAGATGGCCGGACTGACAGTAAACAGACTTATCAATGAACCTTCAGCTGCTGCTCTTGCATATATTTCGAAACATGATTTTTGTGACGGTACCTTTATGGTCATTGATTTTGGCGGAGGTACTCTTGATATCTCAGTTGTTGATACTTTTGACAGTGTAATTGAAATACTGGCTGTTGCCGGAGATAATATGCTCGGAGGAAAGGATTTTAATGAAGCGATAGTTTCTTATTTTTGCAAAGAGAACAATATTTCTTTTGATACTCTTTCTCCGGATCAGAAAGCAGTTTTATATAAAAATGCAGAAAACTGTAAAATGGCTTTAAGTTCATCAAAAATAGCAATTATGATAGCAAATATAGATGGAAAACAATATAGTTTATCACTTGACAATAATAAACTGATAAAAATTTCTGAGGATCTTTTTGTGAGATTTTCAAAGCTTATAAAAAAAGCCTTTCGTGACAGTAAGTGTTCCGTTAATGATATTGATGAAATAATTCTTGTTGGCGGTTCATGTAAGATGCCGGTAGTGAAGGCTGCAGTTGAAAAAATCACAGGGATAACTCCTGTTACAGATATAGATCCTGATACGGCTATAGCGATAGGTGCCGGTATTTTTGGAGGAATAAAAGACAGAAATTCTTCATTAAAGGATGTGATCCTGACTGATATATGTCCTTTTTCGCTTGGAACAGCGGTAATCGACTTTGATTCGAAGGAAAATATCATGTCCTTTATAATAAACAGAAACACTTCTTTGCCAACAAGCAGAAAAAAGACTTTTTATGCTTCACATGATTTTCAGGATAAAGTAACAATAGATATATACCAGGGTGAAAGTATGATCCCTTCTAAAAATATTTATCTTGGAGAAGTTAAAGTAGATTGTCCTGCTGCAAGAATTCATGAACCCATATGTGATGTCAGGTTTACCTATGATATAAACGGTATTTTGATGGTAGATGTTATTACTACAGACAATCAGTGTTCAAGCAAAACCATTGTAAGCAAGCAGTCCGCTCTTTCTGATTCAGAAAGAGAAAAGTGTATTTCAAGATTAAAAAATATGAAAATAACTCCTGCAGAATCAGAAAAAAATAAATTATTACTTGCAAAAGCGGAAGCATTTTTTGAAGAAGCATTGCCTGATGAAAGAGATATTATATCAGAATATATTCTTGGATTTAAGCATTCTTTACAGGATGGAAATAATCGTGAAATCAGGCTTTTATATGAAAAACTTGAAGATCTTCTTGAAAAATGGGGTGCAGATATGTGATATGGGATGTACTTGGGATTGATCCGACAAATGATATCAGCGAAATTAAAAAAGCCTATGCCAAACTTGCAAAACAATATAATCCTGAAGAAAATCCTGATGAATTTGCAAGAATACATGATGCTTTCAAACAGGCAATGAAAGCTGCAAAAGGGCAAAAAAACAATAATATTTTATCAGTACAGACGGTTGATATTTCAACCCCAAAAAAAATCTTTAAAGACCGGAATTTATCAGATGATGAGAAAAAAGAAGCCGGTCCTGAAGATGTTTTATATAATTTCAGCGATATCTTTAATGAAAAAATAATAATAAAAGAAAAAACAGATGAATCACTTATTGATGATTTTATTTTTTCTGAAGTTTCAACAAAAAAAGAAAATGCTTATTCAATAGATTATATTCTTAAAGAAATAAAAAAAATAATTGAAGACAAGGATATTTGCGACAGCATTTATGTATGGAAGCGTCTGACAGCTGATAATGAGGTCAGGAAAATACTGCTTGATCCCGATAATTTTGATTCAATCGATTCAGTTTTAAAGCGCGCCAGATTCAATAAAGCAGTTGCTTACGAATTAAAAGCTTTATTTGGAAATAAGACTAAGATCGTCAATAATTATGAGTATGGAATCTGTTATGTGGATATTACAGGGAAAAGAAAACTTGAGTATTATACATCAGGAACAAGAAAATACAAAATCAAAGTTGTATTAAGAATTATATTTCTTTTTCTTGTAACTCTTGCCATAATACTGATGTTTGCAGCAGCTTGCTTTTATTAATGGGGTATGGAGTATCGCAGGATGAAAAAAAACAAAATTAATAATAAACAAAAAAAATCTATAAAGAGAATAATGCAGATCAATTTTCTCATTGGCTTTTTTGGATTTCTGATATCTTTCTTTCTTGCAAGTTTTTTGTTTATAAGAATCAGGCTTATTCCGTCAGAGCAGAAAGAGGTTGAGGACAGAAACAGGGAAAAGCTGATTTCTGCAGAACTGAGTATAAATTCAACAGTTGATAAAGTAGACAGTTTGTCAAGAGTATTTATGTCAGACTCTCAGGTTCAGGATACTCTTAGATCTACAAAATCTTATTTTGATACAACTGTTCAGAATTCAATGAAAGACGTTGCTTATAAAACAATTCTGAATAATTATTCCGGTATTCATTCGGTTATTCTTATTCCGAAAAATCCGATAAATGAAAATTATGACTCTCATCTTTCATGGGGCAGAGGGTCGATCATGATAAAAGAAGATCTTTTTTTCCAAAACTGGAAATCAAAAATACTTGATTCAAAAAAATCATATCATATTTTTTCTGATTCATCAGAAACGTTTGTATTTCTTCACGAAGCAAATATTGTCACCTTTTCGAGAGTTATTTATGATTTTCATAATTTAGTTGATGTAAACGGTGTTTTATTAATTAATTTTGATGTTAAACGTCTGTTTGAAGACTACAGTAAGATAAATGATGAAAAAGAAGGTCTTATTTTACTTAATGATAAAGGTGATGTCGTCTATTCAATGATCGATTCAGAAGATCAGAAGCTTATAAGTCAGTACAAAGAAAAAATAGTGTCTTCACTTAAATCAGGAAATAATGATATAACCAATGTTATAAAATATAATAAGCTTATTTCCTGGAAGCCCTGTATGGATTCGTCTATGGTTCTGGTTTCTGTTTCCGATCAGAAAAAAATAGATTCATTATTTACATTTGAGTTAAAGCTTATTTATTTGTTTTCAATTGTAATTCTTTTAATTTGCTTTTTTGTAATGAGCAAAAGATTAAACAGTCATGTAAATAATCCTATAAGTATCCTTGCTGATAAAATGGAAAATGTTTTAAATAAACGTGATCAGCATGACAGGTACAGAATATCTGATATCAATATAAATACTGATTCTAAAGAAATTGATATACTTTATGGTTCAATAAATAAAATGATCAGTGAAATAAATCAGTATATGGCTGAAAGTCTTGAACAGGTAAGACGGACAGAACAAGCAGAACTTAAGGTCCTTCAGGAACAAATCAAACCGCATTTTTTGTACAACACGTTATATGCTATTATGGCAATGGCTGATGCAAATGAAGATTATCAGGTCGTTGAAGCAGTTGAAACGCTTGCGTTTTTTTACAGAAAATTTTTAAGTAACGGGCAGGAAACAGTAACTGTTGAAGATGAGATCGATATAGTAAAGAATTATATAAAGCTCATAAAATACAGATATGGAGATCTGTTTGATGAAGAGTTTGAAGTTGATGAAGATCTGAAAAAAGTTGAAGTTATTAAATTAATTCTGCAGCCGCTTGTAGAAAATTCTGTTTATCATGGAATAAGAGAAAAAGGTGAACATGGTTTAATCAGAATCAGTGTTATTAAAAATAGCGGAAAAGTTCATTTTAAGGTTTATGATACAGGAATGGGAATGAACAATGAGCAAATAAAAAAACTTCTTAGCGGGGAAAATCAAAAAAGTTTTGGATTTAAAGGGACGATCGACAGAATCAAAAATTTCTATAATTACGACAAAGATGATATCGTATGTATCAGAAGCGTTGAAGGAGAGTTTTGTGAAGTCGATATAATGATTCCAATTGACAGGTTTTTGAGGTGATTTTATGATTTACAGAGTAGTTATGGTTGATGATGAAAATTCAACAAGGGTTCTGCTGCCGAAAAAAATAAAAGCTTCAGGATTAAATGTTGAGGTTGTTGGAGCATACAGCAGTGCTGCAGAACTTCTTGATCATATTGAAGAAGTCAGACCTCATATCGTTTTTGTTGATATGGATATGCCTATTATGAACGGAGTTGAACTGACAAAGATCATTGTAAAAAAGTATCCTGAAAAAAAGGTCGTTATGCTTACAGCACTTGATTCAAAAGAAGATATAAAAAAATGTTTGTGCATAGGACTTAACAAGTATCTTAATAAACCGATAAATCAGGATGAACTTTATTCTGCACTTGAAGATCTTATAGTTGAACTTGCTGCAGAACAGCCTGAGGAAGAGAGCGATGAAGGTGCAAACTACGGAAGCACAAGAGAAATCTGTGAGTTTATTAAAAAGAATTACAGCAATCAGGATCTGAATCTGACTATGGTTGCAAAAAAATTCAGTTTTAACGCCAGCTATGTCAGCAGAAAGTTTAAGAGTGAAAACGGTTTAAGCTTTGTAGATTATGTTACAAAGTGCAGAATGGAAGCAGCTATGGAATATCTGAGAAAAAAGAAACCTATGTATGAAGCTGCTATGAATGTTGGAATTCCTGATCCTAATTATTTCAGTAAATGTTTTAAAAAATTTACCGGAAAATCATATACAGAGATGGCCAAAGAAGAAGAAAAGAAAAATGTAAAAGGTGAATGATGACAGAAGAATGTGAAAACAGGCTTGACAGGATATTTGAGTTTATTAAGGAAGCCGATAAAGAAAAAACAGTATTCAGAAGAACTCTGATCGCAGATGGAACACGTCATGAAAATGATGCTGAGCATGCATGGCATATGGCATTGATGGCATTGCTGCTTGAAGAGTATGCCTCAGGTACGATCGATATAGCCAAAACCCTTAGTCTTATTTTAGTCCATGATCTTTCTGAAATATATGCAGGCGATACTTTTGCATATGATAATGAAGGGTTAAAAACGCAGGAAAAAAGAGAGAATGAGGCTGCTGAAAAACTGTTCGGAATCCTTCCTGATGATCTTAGAGATAAACTTGAAGCATTAAGAAAAGAATTTGATGAAAACCGAACGCCGGAAGCTCGTTTTGCAAAAGCGATGGACAACATACAGCCTGTAATGCTGAACGACATTACAGGCGGGAAGATGTGGCGTGAAAAAAATATTAAATTAAGTCAGGTAATAAAAAGAAATCAGAATACTCATCTTGGATCTGAAATTTTATGGGATTATGCATTCAGAAAAATAATTGAACCGAATGCTGTTTCAGGAAATCTGAAAGATGACAGACTTCCTTCGGAAATAACATATATTCCTGAACCAAATGATCTTCAGTGCGGGCAGGCTGTTCTGGCTATGCTGACAGGTACTGAAGTTTCAGTTATATGTTCTCTTTTGGCAAATGAAAGAGAAACAACACTGAAGGAAATGAAAAAAATACTTGATATGTTCAGCATCAGATATGACCGTGAAAGAAGAGAAGTTTTCTCATGTGAAGAATTGCCGGAATGCTGCATATTAAGTCTTGAAACACCAAGATGCTGGCACTGGTCTCTGTATTGCAAAGGAACATTTTATGATCCTGAACATGGTATAATGAAAGATTTTCCTCAGGCAGGAAGAAAATATTACTGGGAGATTTTTTTGAATGAATAACGAATATACAAAAAAGAGATTTGAAGATCTGTATGATCAGTCATATAAAAACAGGCACTTTACATTCACATCATTTTTGAATGAGGCTGAATTATCCGAGTTTCTCGAAATAAAGAATAAATTTGCTCCTGCTTCTTTTTCAATATTCGGAGGAAGAGAAAACGCAGACAGAGTAATGATAAGGTTTGGCGATCCTGATGAGATGGGATATGAGGAAGCGTTTCCTGTTAGTATTCTGAAAATCGAACCATTATCAAA
Source organism: Oscillospiraceae bacterium (assembly GCA_045643005.1). GTDB lineage: Bacteria > Bacillota > Clostridia > Oscillospirales > Ruminococcaceae > HUN007. Next base: position 20,927 of record JAZUJY010000269.1, read on the forward strand.
GAAGTTTTCTGAAGCTTTAACGCATCGTGACTTTCTTGGAGCTATACTGAATCTTGGGATCAACAGGGAAGCTGTTGGGGATATAATAGTTGGAGATAATGAAGCTTTTGTTATTTCAACTGATAAAATGGCTGCTTTTATATCGGGTGAACTTACCAGAGTAAAACACACAACTGTAAATTGTACGATAACGGATGATATTCCTGAGCTTTTGGATGGTAAAATGGAAAAAGGTGAGGTTCAGGCAGCTTCAGAACGTGCTGATGGTGTGATCTCAAAGATTTTTCACTTGTCACGTTCAGTTTGTTCTGAATTGTTCAGGGAGAAAAAAGTTTTCATTAACGGAAAGTGTACGGAAAACAGCAGTTATAATCTTCATGAGACCGATAAGGTCTCTGTTCGCGGATACGGTAAGTTTATATTTAACGGAATCAGCGGATCGACAAGAAAGGGAAACAAAATAATCAGTTTTGAAAAATATGTTTGATATTAACACGGATTTGTTCCGACCTGTTTATCAGCATTTCAAAGCTCTGCTTTTAAAAAGCAGAGGCGGGGGATATCCTATGTGTTTTTATCTAATAAACATTTTTGAACATAAAAAAGTCATGCCGAAATAACAGCATGGCTTTTTTGTTTTTTATCTTAAAGTAAGATCAGTTTGCTATTTCAAATTTATTATCACAGACATTATAAAAATACAGGTTATTTGTCAGTGTATCTTCGTCATCAAATATGTTGTTGTTGTCTCTGAGCATTTTCAGAAGAGTATCAGGCGGTATTGTGTTTTCTTTCTGGATCACAGCTTCATTTATACTTAAAAATGAAACATAGTAATTTCCTTTCATCATATCTCCAAGTTTTTCCTTTATTCCCGGATAGAACATTGCTGCAGCACCGTTTATCTGCTTTGTTGTGGTAATAAAGGGATGATCAATATCGGAAATGCTGTAATCCGGTGAATCTTCTTCCATGAATTTGCCGTTTTCCTTTGAAGGATCTTTTGTGTTTTTTAGAATATCTTCAATATTGACAAATATTCTTGCCGGTGCTGATCGTTCAGTGTTTTTCATAGCATAGTCAAGTGCTTCATCACTGGTCATATTCCATGCTTTCAGAACATCATAAGGAACCTTGGCAGTAATTAATCCTTTTTCAGGAGAATCATCCAGTATAACATAGAGTACAAGAACGATATCATAGAATGATCTGTAAATGCAGTTGTCAAGAAGATGTGAATTTTTATCAAAATTTAAAGGCCTGATTATCAGTTTTTCTTTTACAAAATCGTAGTTATCGATATTTTTCAGTATTTCTGTTCCGGCAAGATTTTTACCGATCGATGATACGTTATCCTTGATTATTTCGTACACTTTTTCTATATTGTGTTTAATATATAGTTTATACATATCATCAAGAGAGATTCTGCAGAATGAATCATTTTCTTTGCTTATGATAAGAAATGTTCCGTCAAGCTCTTTACTGCAGTTTTTATGATATCTGTTATTTGTGTCGACAACAAGTCTTTCGTCTTTTTCATTTTCTCCGCAAAAACCGTCCGGAAGAATTCTGACTTCGCTTTTTTCGATACAGAAGCTTTTGTCTTCTGTAATGTGTTCAAATATTTCTGATATAAATTCATTAAATGTTAATAACATGCTATGTTACTCCTTTGAAAATGTTAAAAAAATCTATTAATAGAATAATTTTCTAATTGCATTAAGAATATATCACATGTTTAAAACAAAGTCAATCCTAAATATACAAAATTTCTCAATTTCGTTAAAGTATTACAATTATTATAATATTTATGAAATAATAATATATGTAAAAATATAAAAAATTTATGATTATTTTATACAAATATGTGAAAAGTATATAATTGTACGTATTTATGTTGTTTGCTGAAAACACATACAAACAGTAAAGGAGATAATAATTTGACTTTTTTTAAATTTTAGGGTATTATATAATTGTAGTATTATGATATGGAGGATTTTTTTATGAATAAAGTTGTTGAAAGATTTTTAAAATATACAGCAATCGAATCACAGTCAAGCAATGATTCAGTAACATTTCCAAGTACACAGAGTCAGCTTGCTTTTGCATCTGTCCTTTATGATGAACTTGTCAATATGGGACTTGATGTTAAATTTAACCGGGATGAAGGCATAGTATATGCATCGTGTAAAGCAAGCGAAGGCTGTGAAAACCGCAAAGCGTTAGGTTTTATTGCTCATCTTGATACATCGCCTGAAGTTAGCGGAAAAGATGTCAAGGCAAATGTAATTGAAAACTATGATGGAAAAGATATTGTTCTTAACAGGGAAAAAAATATCATTTTGTCAAGGATAAAATATCCTGAGATCACTGCATATAAAGGAAAGACGATTATTACTACAGATGGAACAACATTGCTTGGTGCTGATGACAAAGCCGGTGTGGCTGAGATCATAACAATGTTTGAGGAGCTTCTGGCACATCCTGAAATTAAACATGGCAAGATCACGGCTGCTTTTACTCCTGATGAGGAAGTAGGCGGAGGAATTGATCACCTGAATATAAAAAAATTTGGTGCTGATTATGCATATACAGTAGATGGCGGCGAGATAGGTGAGATACAGTATGAAAACTTCAATGCTGCTTCAGCAAAAGTAATATTTTCCGGTGTAAATGTTCATACCGGAGAAGCGAAGAACAAAATGGTAAATTCATGTGCTGTAGCCATGGAATACAACGCTATGCTTCCTTCATTTGAAAAGCCTGAATACACAGAAGGATATGAAGGTTTTATTCATCTTGAGGAAATGAAAGGAAATGTTGAAAAGACAGTGCTTTCATATCTTATCCGAGATCATGCAGTAATGAATTTTGAACAGAAAAAAGATATTATGAGATGTGCTGAAGACTATATAAATTCAAAATATGGTGAGGATACATGTGAAGTGATCATAGAAAATTCTTATCAGAATATGAAAGATAAGATTTTCCCTCAAAACATGTTTCTTATTGAAAATGTCGAAAAATATATGATCGAGCTCGGAATAGATCCTAAGATAGTTCCGATAAGAGGCGGAACGGATGGTGCAAAGCTTTCCTTCAGAGGAATTCCGTGTCCGAATATCTGTACCGGCGGTCATAATTTTCATGGAAGATATGAATATGTTTGTGCAGAGTCAATGCAGCTTATCGTAGAACTTCTTTGCAAGCTTGCTGAAAATTTTGATCCCGAATAAAAGTTCACTTTTTAATAATTAAACCCCTTAGGAAAATTTTCCTAAGGGGTTTTTCAAATGTCTTAATTTGTGTAATATCAGATCATATCAAGAGCCTGTTTAAGATCTGCGATAATATCATCAGGATTTTCAAGTCCTATTGAAAGACGAATAAGGTCAGGTGCAATTCCTGCTTCGATAAGCTGTTCATCTGACAGCTGTCTGTGTGTATGGCTTGCAGGATGAAGCAGACATGTCTGACTGTCAGCAACATGAGTAGCGATAGTACAGAGTCTGAGACTGTCCATGAATTTGATAGACTTGTCTCTTCCGCCTTTTATGCCGAAACACATTACTCCGCATGAACCGTTTGGAAGATATTTTTCAGCAAGATCATGATATTTGTCATTTTTAAGACCTGAATAATGAATCCATGCTACTTTATCCTGTGATTCAAGGAATTCTGCAACTTTCTGAGCTGATGAGCAGTGCTGCTTCATTCTGAGATGGAGTGTTTCAAGACCGAGATTTAAATAAAAAGCGTGCTGAGGTGACTGAATTGATCCGAAGTCTCTCATGAGCTGTGAAGTAGCTTTGGTAATGTATGCTGCTTTACCGAATTTTTTTGTATAAGTTATTCCATGATAGGATTCATCAGGAGTTGTAAGACCCGGGAATTTGTCAGCGTATTTATCCCAGTCAAAGTTACCGCTGTCTACAATGCATCCGCCGACTGTTACGCCGTGACCGTCAATATATTTTGTGGTAGAATGAGTTACGATGTCAACACCGTATTTGAATGGATTGCAGTTTACCGGAGTTGCAAAAGTGTTGTCTACGATAAGCGGGATACCGGCTTCGTGTGCAATTTTTGCAAATTTTTCAAAATCAAAAATGGTAACTGTCGGATTTGTGATCGTTTCACCGAAGATGGCTTTTGTGTTAGGTCTAATAAGTTTTTTGATTTCTTCAGCAGGTAGCTCCTGATCGTAAAATGTACATTCGATTCCCATTTTTTTCATTGTGGTGCCGAAAAGATTGTATGTACCGCCGTAAATATTTGTTGATGCAAGGAAATGATCTCCTGCTTCACAAATGTTAAATATAGCAAAGAAGTTGGCTGCCTGTCCGGAGGAGGTAAGCATAGCTGCAGCTCCGCCTTCGAGTGCACAGATCTTTGCGGCTACAAAATCATTTGTAGGATTCTGAAGTCTTGTGTAAAAATAACCTTCTGCTTCAAGGTCAAAAAGTTTTCCCATTGCATCACTTGTATCATATTTGAAAGTAGTGCTCTGATAAATAGGAAGCTGTCTTGGTTCTCCCTGCTTAGGCTGCCAGCCTTCATGAATACATTTGGTTTCAATATTACTCATTTGAAAAAATGCTCCTTTATTATATAAAATCTAAATATATTATAACTTAGAAATAATAAAATGTAAAGATTAATGTGAGTAAGTGTAAAAAAAATTAATAAAAAAAATGACTATTTTGTGTTTTTTTGTGCGTTTGTTAAATTTCTTTTACTGTTTAGAATTAATACTGTGAAAATTGTTTGTTATTGTATTAAGTAATATGTATTTGACATAGAGAATAAAGTATGCTAATATATATATGGTTATATTTATTTATAGAAAACAAAAGTTATATACGATTTTTTTCGTAAATACATTTTTGTTTTTGGCAGAGAATATTTTTAGTGATGTAAAAATTAGTGGTTATTGTTTTGCTTCATTTCTTTATTAAAAAATTAAAATGAATGGAGAGATAGGCTGCTGTTAAACAGATTATTTGTAATTATATAAATTGTTTTTCTGCAGCGATGATGATATTATGAATTATGATTTAATATATTCTGCAGCTTTGAACCTCATAAGCAGAAAATTGAAGAAATCATCGCAATCTGTCATTCCGGGAGATATGGTCAGTGTAATCGTTTCTCGTTCAGGAAATCTTTATCACGGAGAAAGCCGGCGTACAGCAAATCAATCAGTAATTATGCAATGTGCAGAAAGTGCTGCATTGAAAATGATGATCTCAAATAATGAATCTGAGATAGAAGCTATGGTTGTAGTCGATATCATGACGAAAAAACCTGTTTATCCGTGTGAAAAATGCAGAATTCAGGCAATTGCTTTGAGTACAGCCAACGCCGGAACATTTGTTATGAAGCCGGACAAAAGCTTTATTAAGCTTTGTGAAATAGAAGAGTATTATCTGAGCTGTAACAACAGTGAATCCGGTTGCTTTGTTGAAGAAAAAGACAGAGAGATTGACGATGATGTTGTATCTGCTGTATGCGCAAACAGTAATTCAAGTTTTATCAGTACAAGTTTTGTTCAGTGTTCTCAATTTGGAAATATTGGCTGTATTACTACAAGTGAATACAGAAATAACCCTGCTCAGGTTCCTGTCGGAAATGAATATGCTGATGTTCCTGAAAATTATAATGGTTCATTTCAGAAAAATGGTCCTAATGAAGAATACAGATCATATGCTAAGGATAACAGAAAGCTTTATTATAATGACAGCCTTAATAACAGCGGAAGTTTGAACAGAAGACAGTTTTCGTCCGATGGTTTTGCAATGATGAGAAAAGACTTCAGTTCATCTGTCAGCGATGTTTCCAAAAAGGTCGTTATATCGGAAAATGAATTGCAGGAAAGCAATGCTGCATCCGATATATATAAAAATAATGTAAAAAAATTTATTACCGGTGAAACACCTGCTGTTGTAAAAAATGACAAGCCTGATATGGAGCATTTTTATAAAAAGAAATTTGACAGTATTTTAAACAGAACACACGAGAAAAAAAAGTTTTAGAAAAAAACGAGTCATGATTTTGTTCATGACTCGTTTTTTATTGATCAGTTAAAAATTAAAGGTCTTTTAAAAGATAAAGATCATCGGGTTTGTAATCTTCATTTTCATAATTTATTTCCCAGAAGAAAACATCTTCTTTGACAATTGCAGAAAAGTCAAGTTCGGCATTTTCATAATATGCAGGGCTTCCTTCTATACCCTGAACTACTGTCAGTTTATTATTATTGTTTGTTTTCAGATATATCCAGCTGCTGTCAGGGTCTTCTTCATTATCAACATCAATGCCTATGGTAAGACATATCAGCTCCTTGTGTGCTTTGTAGATCTCCAGGGCTCTGTCAAGAAAAGCACGGGCAAGTTCTTCTTTGATGTATTTTTGATAGTTTGAGCTTCTGAAGTCAAACTGTCCGCGTATCTCATCAGGTATTTCGTCAATTTTGTGAGATATTTTGTTATGATAGTCAGATGAAGAGATGTAGATTTTGGGAATTGCATAGAGTTTTTCGTATTTTTGTCCTTCTGTGTCTATTTCGTTTTCTTCCGGAGTCCATGTCATTTTAACTATTGATTTATTGTCATAGAACATTCCGAATTCAAACGGTTCTCCTTCGTCTCTGAGCGGGGCAGCAGTAGCAATGGCCTCTGCAATATGTCCGGTAACGAGTGTTACAAAGTCAAGGTCTTTTTTTTCTATTCCGGCAACGGAAAGCTCTCTTGAACCAAGTTCAGTAAGTCCTGATGTTATAACATCAAGGCACTGTTCATCATCTTCTGAAGTGTAAACGTGAAGCCAGAACAAATATTTATAATCAGGAACTGCTTCGACAGAAGCATACAGTCTTACCCATTCGGCAGACAGTATTCCTTCGTTTGTAATGTCAGCAACAGCAGGGCAGTGATCGGTGTTCAAAGCGTTGAGTACTTTTAAAAGATGACCGTAGCAAAATGATTCATATCCGTTTTCGAGAATGGCAGATACGATAAGAAGTGATGTGTACTCAGAAAGCTTTTCAATATCATTTTCAGAGAAAAAGTGAATTCTGTACGCATCTTCAATATTTTCGGTATGACATATGGAAAAACTGTATCTGAAATGGAATCCGTAGTCAGTATTTTTCCCGCTTACATTCATGATACCGTTTTTCTCGTCAAAGAAAATGGAAGCAACGGATGTGTTCGGAAGGTCTTTGATGATATTTACGATGCTTTCAGGAGAAGGAATGGTATCTTTTGAAAGGAAGGGAACAGCAGCTTTAAAAGGTGTTCTTGCAACGGTTCCGTGTTTTGGAAGCATCAGCTTTATATCTGTGTTTTTTTCGTACTTAAGTTTAAGTATATCTGAAAATAATGAATTGTTGTTTCTTGCGTCGAATTTTTCAGCGAGTTTTTTAGCTTCAGAATAAAAATAGTCACGTAATTCTGTTATTTTGTATTCATCATTATCGGAATAAAGAGGAAATTTGTGCGGAAGTTTCAGAATGATATTGTGTTCCTCTTCTGAGTCTATATTTGAAAAAAATCTGAATGCTGCATCTGCAAAATCAAATTTTTCAAACGGGTTCTTGGAATTTAAAAATATTATCAGTTTCTTTTGAAAAATATCCAGTGCTTCGTTCGGGGCAGTATATGAATAATGCCTCATAAGAGCGAAAAAGCATATGTTAAGTTCGTTTTTATCTTTAAGTTTTCTTTTCAGTATGGATGCGTAGTATGCAGCCTCGTCAAGTCTTCCTGTTTCCGTAAAATGATTGGTGAACCTGGCGTATGTTATTTCAGGAACTTCAAAACAGTGCATATTGTTGTTCAGAAGCTCATTGAACATTTTTATTGCTTTGAGCTCACTGCCTGTTTTCAGTTCATAATCTATTTCAAAGTTCAGCGCACAGGCATCGCAGTCAGAGAGCATGTCGCAGTCGGTCATTTTATAAAGTTTAAAATATTCGGATGCTTTTTTCAGGTCGTTGATATTCAGGTAAAAATATGCAGCTTTATGATAAAAAATTTTTAATGAATATCCGTATTTTTGGCATCTTCTTTTAAATTCAGAAAGAAACTGTTCTGCTTTTGACAGAGAAACCTGATAAAATTCATTCATTATTCCGATGATCCATTTTAACGCATCCATGAAGTCCATATCTGAAATGCATTCCGGATGTTCGTCATACAATGACATAAATTCAGGGAACATAATGAAAGCTCTGAATGAATCACCGTAAAATACAGATTCTTCTATATATTGAAATCGTAAATTAAGTGCTTCAGTGTAGTTTTTTTCTTTATCAGAATCATCAATACACTGTTTAATGTATTCCATTCGGTCGTCTCCGTGTTCAAGAGAATAGAGATGATTTTTGTCAAGCATATTACAGCCCCCACTCGATCAGACTTATAAGGTTTTCATTTAATATATTCATTTCTCTGTTATAAACAGGGTATCCGCCTGATATCAGAGCCTGTACATAAAGGATCTTTGCAAATGTGTCGAGTTTTGTATAGTCGTTTATTTCTGATATTTTATTTATCTGATCATTTTTTGAATTTATGTATAATACAGCTGAAACGTCCTCGCTGATCTCTTCTTCAAATGTTTCAAGTATGTCAGAAAAAAGTTCATCCGAGTTTTCCTTTGCTTTTATTATATCTTTTTTGATTTTTCCGTCATTGTTTATGCAGAATAAGGACGGAAGGTGAGTGAGACCGAAATCCTTTACTACCGCACGACAGTCAAAATCAAGAAGTGAATCTGAAAATACCTGAAGCATAATGTCATACTTTTCAGGATCTGTGCAGTTTTCAAGAATGCTGTCGATAAGATTTTCGGATATTTCTTCAATTTTGCTTCTGTTTGAATTTGCAAGCATGGAAATCAGGCTTTTATCATATGCGTAGCACATGTTTAACAGCAGTTCATCTTTTTCTGCAAGAACCGGTCTGAGCTGTTTGAATGAGTAAATATCAGAAGCCGTGAAAATTGTTCTTCTGTAATTCATTATGTCATTTCCGTTGACGATCCCAAAGCTTGTCTCAAATGAAAAATACGGCATGAAAAGTCTGAAAAGTGTTTCATTTTCAGCAGCTACTGATTTAAGTGCATTTTCGTGAAGTGTTACTATCGATGTAAGAAGATCCGTGTTGCATATTGATAATTTTTCAAGATAATCTGATAAGCACTGGGATATTTGTTCCTTCGCTTCCTCAAGATCTTCATTTTTGAAAAAGTCTTCTCTTGATGCAGTTGGTTTCAGTTTGTCTGTGTTTAAAAAGACTTTTACAAAAAATGCCCATTTTGGAAGAATGGAGGATCCGTCTTCTGTCAGAAGTATATTTCTATGATAGATCATGTGAGTATTTGCTGTGGCAGCAGATACAGCAAAAGGAAGGATATATGCCGCTCCGCTGAACAGACCGCTTGGAGAATTCAAAGGAATAAAATCAAGGAAATCATATTCAGTTTCAAAGATCTGTTTGCCCATATCGAGAACGCGTGTGCGTTCATTTTCAGACGAACATGAGAAATGAGAATTGGCTTTTATTTTGACATTTCCGTCAGATACATAGATAGGATAGGGTATCGGAAGACCATAATATCTGAGTGATTTTACAGCGCATTTTACATTAAAAAGGTGCTGGCTGTCACTGTTTGCAGTTATTAATACTTCAGTGCCCGGTTCCATGTCACAGGTGATTTCCTGAATATAGTATTTCCCGTCGGAAAACCCATGCCATTCTATAACTTTATCGGGTGTTTTTACTGAACGGGAACGAAGAATTATTTCGTCGGTAACTATAAAGCATGATAATAGACCTATCCCGAATCTGCCTATAAAACCGGATCCGGCATCACGTTTGGATGACTGACCTATTACTGACACAAAACGATGTATTTCGTCCTCTGTCAGTCCGACTCCGTTATCACAGAATGATATGGAGCTGTTTTCCTGAATAGTTACACTGATCTGTTCGTTTTTAAATGATTTATCAATTCTTTTTCTGAGCGTGACAGCGTCTGCCGCATTCTGCAGAAGTTCTCTGTAAAAAACCTTGGGTGTACTGTAAAGATGTTCAGATAAAATATTGATCATACCTTTGAGATCAACGTTGAATTTGTATTCGTTCATGTTTAGTCTATGTATCCTTCCAAATATATATTACTGTAATTATAACATAAAATCTCAATAACTTCAATGCTTAAAGTATTTATGTATTTCAGTTGAAAGATTATGAAGAAAAATTATAAACAAAGACGGAAAAATGAGAAATATGGCAAAAATGTGTTTTTATTAAAGGATAAGAACTGTAGTTATGTATTGACATTTACTGTATAAATAAGTAAAATGTTATTAGGTTAAATTAATAATTATTACATGCTTTAAAGGGGCATAGATCTATGAGAGCAAGAGTCTATAACAAAATCAAAGATGAGTATTATATTTCTGAGGTGTTCGGAATAACAAATTTCGGATATATAGTTGATGATCAGGATGATGCTTCCAAAGTCGTACTTGTGGAATATATCGATCCGATGCAGGTATTTCCGTATACACCAAATATTGAAATAATCGACAATGAAAATATGAATGAAAAATGGGTCTGTCCGGATTCTTTACAAAGACAGAACATAAATAAAAAAATGAAAAACGGGGACGAGCTTACATCGTTCCGAGGACCTGAGAGTATATGGAGCTGTGCTGACGGATTACTAAGATTGATAGAGAACAGAAATGCTGACAAAGCTGAGCTGGGTATTTCAGAAAAGAATTCAAAAATATCCGGATGGAATTACATAGAAAACGAAGAGGATATTGATAAGATACTCTATGATTATTCAGGTTTTCATGATGCGGTAATAAAGGAAATGTCATATATTTCAGGTGATTATTTCGTTAAAGATGAAAAATATATGAAGCTGACAGAAGCAGGTTCAAAGCAGATACGAATTTTGTTTGACTCAGAGTGGGGGGGAGAGCTCGAACTGGTCCTTCTTTCACCACGTATGGTACATCTGATACCGTGTGAAGAAAACAAATGGTCTGACATAATAGATGTCTCAATATTTATCAAAGACTGCAGGGTATATTTTTATACTTCTTTACTTGAAGAAATTCCTGAAGAATACGATGAAACATATTTTATCTCCATGGGAATGAGATGGAGAATTATCGGATAAACAAATAAGGCTGCGAATACTACGCAGCCTTATTTGTTTTTAGTTTTATTATTCTTTTCAGACTTTCATTGATTCTCTCTTCTGAAATAATGCCTTCATTATATGCTTCAAGTATTCCGTTAAAAGCGTCTTCGTAATTTTCAGGCATCAGGATTATATCAACTCCTGCTGAAAATGCTTTGACGGCAGCCTCAGCAGATGAGTAAATGTCAGCGATCGCTCCCATTTCCATGGAATCTGTAATGATTATTCCATCATATCCAAGCTCATTTCTCAGCTTATTTGTCACGATCTCCTCTGAAAGAGAAGCCGGTGTATCATCTCCGGTTACCTGAGGAACTGAAATATGAGCAACCATTACCATATCGGCATTGCTGTTTATTCCGTCGATAAACGGAATAAGCTCACATGATCTTAATTCTTCCCAGCTTTTTTGAGTTTCAGCAAAACCTGTGTGTGTATCTGAATTTGTATCACCGTGTCCGGGAAAATGTTTGATGCAGCACATTTCACCCGATTCGTGAAAACCGTCTATTGCTGCTGAAACCATTTCACCGGCAATAACAGGATCTTTTCCGAATGCACGGCATCCTATAACAGGATTTTCCGGGTTTGTATTTACATCAGCAACCGGAGCAAAATCAAGGTCTATCCCATACTGTGTCAGATATTTTCCTATAACTCTTCCTACATACCCTGCATCATTTGAGTTTTGGCTTTGTGCTATTGTTTCCATGTCATCGAAGACTTCCACATCAAAGTATTCGTTTGAAGCTATTCTTGTTATGCTTCCGCCTTCTTCGTCAATTGTGATAAGCGGCGGCAGTTTATCGGAAAGAGCATGAAGCTGGTTTGTAAATTCTGTCAGCTGATCAGGATAGTATATATTATTGCCAAAGAGAACAAATCCTCCTGCAGGATACTGATCATATCTGATTTTTGTTTCTTCTGACACATGATCATAACAGTAATCAAGTACCTGAGGTCTTATAAAGAAAAGCTGTCCTATTTTTTCGCTGATCGTCATGTTTTCGATCATAAGAGATATTTCTTTTTCCATTTTTGTTTCCTGACTCTCTGTTTCTTCAGTTGAACAGATACTTTCTGTGCTTTCCTGTGCTGCTTCAGTAACTGCAGGAACAGTTATCCCGGCATCAATTATTTCTTTGTCTTCATTTTTTTCGTGAAAAAAAACAGTGATAAAAAGGACAGTAATTATAAAAACAATGGAAACAGAAATTACAGTAATTGTTTTTTTCATGTTTGCCCCCTTTTAATAAACAAAGCACACAAGTTTTAAGCCTGTGTGCCGATTGATCTGGAAATGATGTTCATGATCTCGTCAAGTCTTTTCTGACCGATACCGTTTATAGCAGAAAGTTCATTTCTTAAGGATTCAAGGTCGATATCAGAAGTGCTGTTTTTCATTGCATCATTGTATCCGTTCTGATATATTCCTGCAAGTGTTCCCTGAAGCTTTTCGCGGTTCATTGATTTAATCTCCTTGTAGAGACTGCGGTTTAAAGTTAATTCGTTAGTCATAAAATTAATCCTTTCAAATTTTTCAAAAAGTATTATAACATATTAACTTAGTATAATCAATATATTTTTTTATAAAATATTTCGAAATTACGAATTTGCCATCAAATCTTCTTAATTTGAGACTGCTTTTAATTGATTTTATATTAATAATGTGATATAATATATTATATATATCAATTAAAACGTTCTTTAGGACGTACCATTTGTTAAAGGAGTTATAAGTAATGAGTGTAAAATTTCATTTACCTGATTTTGCAAGATATTCAAAATTTAATATGGTTTTTCTCGCTATGATGGAAAACAGTCCGGAATTTTTCCGTGAAGGTGTTGAGATAGGTTCAATATTTGGTGTGTTTCCACCGGCTTTATGGAACGGCGGACGTGTTATGTACGGACAGTGTGACAAAAAATTTGTAAAAGGCGTGATCAAATATTTCAATGATAAAAATGTTCCGCTTCGCTATACTTTTACAAATCCGCTGATAGAAAAGAAGCACCTTGATGATGTATTCTGCAATGCTCTTATGTATTACGGAAATAACGGAATGAACGGAGTGATCGTATTTTCACCTGTTCTTGAGGAATATATCAGAGAAAAATATCCTGATTACAAGATAACAAGTTCAACATGCAAGAGAATAACAGATCCTGAAGCTCTGAAGGAAGAGCTTGAAAAGAATTATGATCTTGTCGTTCTTGATTATGATCTGAACAATAAATTTGATATTCTTGAAACACTTCCGCACAAGGAAAAATGTGAGATCCTTGTAAATCCATGCTGTAATCCATGCTGTCCAAACCGTTCTGATCATTACAAGGCTATTGGACTTGAGCAGATCACGATAGCAGAGCACATTAAGAAAAATCCTGCTCAGGTACCGTATGATCCTGACAAGTTTGCTGCTGACCATCCGGAATACAAGGCTGTTCTGTCATGTACATGTGAGCACAGAGCTCTTGATGAGATCACAGGACTCAGCACACACATCTCTCCTGATGATATCTGGAACAAGTATGTACCAATGGGATTTTCCAATTTTAAAATTGAAGGAAGAACATTTGATATTTTCAATCTTATTGAGCAGTATCTGTATTATATGGTTAAACCTGAATATATTGGAAAAGCACGTCTTGCTTTTATGAGAAATCTCAGAGCAAACAAAGTTATTAATATTGCTGAATAATTAAAAAGAAAAAAATATTACAGAAGGGAGGAGTTTTTGATATGTATTGTTTTAAATGCGGAAGGCTTATTGACAATGATTCTTTGTTTTGTGAGTTTTGCGGAGCAAGATTTGAAGGAAAAAACGGAAACAGCCGCAATCCTTATGGAACAAATAATCAGTTTGCAAACAGCCCTCAGTCAAATTATCAGGTACCGCCTGTCCAGCCTCAGCCGAAATATCAGGCACCGCCTGTTCAGCCACAGCAGATCTATCAGACTCCGCCGATTCAGCCTGCTGCTAATGAAATGAATGAGATCTATCATAAATATATGGATGATCAGTATGTTGCTGTTGATTCTCAAAGAAACGGTATTATCTCAGCTCCACAGGAAAATTTTCAGACAAATTCGAATTTAAGTACTGAATCAGATAAAAAAGGTTTTAAAGTATTGGCAACTCTATTGTCTATCTTCAGTTTTTTTAATGTATTTGTTTCAATAGCAGAATTTATAGTAGGAGTGATCTATTCTTCCAAAGGAATGAAAAGAGAAGGTTTGATATTGAGATTGCTGGCTGTAGTGACTTTTTTACTGAAAGTAGTATTTACTTTAATTAGCATATTCTATTAATAAAAAAAGCAGGCGAAACGCCTGCTTTTTTATTATCTGAAATCCATTATATTAAAAAAGTCATCACATGTATCCCAAATATATACGATATAATATTGTGAAGAATTAACATCACTGTTAAAGGTAAGATTTTTCTGGGTTATCTGAGTTATTATTTTTGATGTCTGTTTTTGAATATTGCATTTATGACCCTTTATTGTGAGCGATGAATAATAATCCATGAGTTCATTTTCATCAAGTTCACTTTTGATGAGGATCGCACTGAAATACTGGATCCCTTTCCCTTCCAGTTCAGAATTTTTAGACAGCTTTCCAACAAAGCTCTGAGCTTCAACAATTTCTGTTTTTTCAGGGGTTTCTGCATTACTAAGATCTTCTGTAAGAGCCGAAACATATTTGTCATTTTTCGATATGCCTACAATTGAACTTGAAACACCGCCTGCAAGAAGCAATATGATTAGAATTGTTATAAGCGTACTTTTCATAATTTTTACCTCCGTTTTGATTTATATAAAACTGCTGTATAAAGCAGAATTATCCAAATAGTGATTAAATAATGACAACGTAAAAATTATTCTATATTTATAAGATGCATTAAGTTTTAAAAAGGTTTCATATAATGAACAATAATTATATCATATCATAAAAACATACCAAATGTCAATAAAATTAACATTAATAATTGTCAAGGAGCATTTTAACTCTGTTTTCTATATTAACTTTTGATGCACCCGGGTCGAAATCGACCGGTACTACAGAAATATTTCCAAGCTTTCTTGAAACAGCGGAGTAAAGACTTTTTCCGCAAACCTGATTGATCATGCACCCGAAAGGCTGCGCACCTACAGCACGTGTGATCCCCATTTTTGCGAAAGCAGTTATATCTGCACCGATAAGCCAGCCGTCACCCATGCTGCAGCCCAGATTTACATATTTTGAAGCATTTGCTTTATACTCATCGTATGGATCAATACAGGAAAAACCGTTTTCTCTTATGATACCGATCAGTTTTTTCTGTATTTTGAGAATAAAAGAAAATCCAGCTTTGTATCCGGCTCTCATTATAAATCCTTCATTTGTAAGATGTGTATCTATATAATACAGTACATAGGTCATCAGGCTGCTGATAATACATTCACATCCTGAATCTTCAAGAAATCTGACAAGATCAAAATTTCCGATATGACAATATCTGATATAGAGTTCTCCGGTTATTCCGACACGTTTTTTCTTTATGTCTTTATTAACTATTTCCTTGAATTCAGAAGAGATTATACTGCAGTTTTTCCAGATCTTTTTAAAAGATAGATTTTTTCCGTTTTTTAAATCATCTGAAAGAATGTCAAACCATTTATTTCTAAGCTTTTCCGCTGAACCCTTCTCTATTTCATATGGTCTTGTCTGATAAATAAGGATCATAAGAAGGTCACTGTAGATAAGTCCCACAAGTGCTCTGTAAACCATGTAATAATTAAGATTTACCTGTGAGTTTTTTTCAAGACCTTTAACGTTTAAAGATAATACAGGAATATCAAATCCTGCTTTTAATGCAGCTTTTCTTAAAATTGCAATATAATTTGAACCACGGCACATGTCACCTGCCTGAGGCATCATCAGTACTGTTTTGTCAAGATCATATTCACCTGACATCAGTGCTGAAAGCATTTGTCCAATGTTCAGTATTGCAGGGAAGCACATGTCATTGTTGACGTATTTAAGCCCGACGTTTTTTATTCCTTCTTCATTTTCAAGGATAACGGGGTGATATTCTTTTGAATAGAAAGCATATTTCAGTAAAGGAAAATGATCATCCAGCATTGCAGGGATAAGCATGATCCTTTTTTCTTTTATTTGTTCTTCGTTTATTTTATACATTTTGCTCCTGATCATTTACTTGCTGTTAAAAACAAGTTCGCTCATAATAGTATTTTTGATTCTTCGTGTATATGTTTGAGTGTTGCCGAGACAGAACTGCTGAACTCCGAGAAGATAAGTAATTCCATGGAGCGGTTCATTCGAGAAAAATGTTCCGAGCCATCCGTCCCAGCCGTATTCACCTTTATCTGAAAACAGTGATGCTGTTTTTTCATCTTCGCAGACTCTTAGAAAGTTTCCGTACGAATATCCGGTGAGCCAGTCCCATCCCTGTGATATAAGATATGGTTTCTGATTTGAATTAAGTCCTCCTGAAGTCATCCGTCTGACAGCATATTCAGGCATTATTTTCTGACCTTTGTATATACCGTTGTTAATAAGCATTGATGCAAAGTGTGAATAGTCATCAAGAGTAGAGCAAAGACCTGCACCGCCGGACTCAAAGGCAGGGGATACATCTCTTTTGTACCTTAGACCGAGATGATCTGTTTTTGATTCAGTAAGTCCATGTTCGTAGTAATCATAAACTTTTGAAAGTCTGTCCTGTTTGTCTGCAGGAACATAAAAACCGGTATCAGGCATTTCCAATGGCTCAAAAAAGCGTTTCTTCAAAAATTCTCCAAATTTCATATCTGAAACTTTTTCTATTACAGCTCCCATTATATCAGCGGATATGCCGTACATAAACTGCTCTCCGGGTTCGAAACTCAGATCGCAGGATGCTGCCATTCGTGCAAATTCTTCTGTTGTGACCTGATCGTCTGAATAAAGTCTTTCTGCAACAGTATTGTAGATATTTCCGCACTGGACTCCGGCAGGATCGTTTTCATTCGGATATGGGAGTCCTGATGTCATATTCATCAGATCCCTGACTGTGATCTCTGAAGATGCTAATGATCGTTTGCCGTTTTTATTTACAAATGAATGAGTAAAAAACGGAAGGTATTCTTTAACTTTTGCAGCAAGATCTATTTTTCCTTCTGAAACAAGCAGCATGGCAGCTGCAGAAGTGACAGGTTTTGTCTGTGAGTACATTCTGAGAATCGTATCACGCTTCATAGGGATTTTGTTTTCCAGATCTCTGTATCCGTATTCGCAGTACAGCTTTTCTTCACCGTTCTGCAGAACGAGAACGTTTATCCCTGCAGCTATATTTTGGTCGATAGCTGATTTGAGTATCGAATGTACTTTATCATAAAGCATAGATTTGTCCTCCGTCAGGTATTATTTACAAAGGGATTCTTTCAGACGAATGATCTCTGTTTCATTCATTCCGCAGTCAACAAGATAATTAAAGGCACATTTTGACAAATTGTCTTCTTCGGTGTTTTGCGGATCTGAGTAAAGCGAAAGATATTTAACCATGCTGTCAAATCTTTGTGTGACGATATAATCATATAATTCTCTGTCTGAGCCCTGTGAAATATGATAGTAGTTTTCATATGTTTTCATATAATCATCACGCATTTCGTGATATGTTGAATCACAGAGTGCTTCAAGAAGAAAACAGATAAATCCTGTTCTGTGCATACCTTCAAGGCAGTGAACAGCATAAGGACCCGTGTGAGAAACCGCTGTTCTGAGCGTGTTTCCCATTGTGGACTTGAATGATCCGGATGTATAATCCGTTGTAACATAGCTTAAAGCAACATTACCTCTGTCTAACAGTGATAATGTATATGGAAAGCTGTAGCTGTCATCTGAAAGATATCTTTCTATATATGAAGGAGTATCAGCAAGATTGATGATATATCCGATTTTGTATTTTTCCATGAGCTTGTCCGAATAAGGCGCTCTGTTGTGCTCATTGTCACATGGTGATGAAGAACGGTAAAGTCTGTTCTTTTTTATGGAACCGCAGTTTACCTGTCTGAAGTTGCAGTAGACCGTATCAGCATCAGGATAGTCTTCTCTGGAGTTTGAATAATTCAGATTGTTCATTCTGATCGAAAGATAATTGAACAGATATGTGCGGTATTCATCTTCAATATTTTTTTTGTCTGCATTTTCCAGCGTTGGTACATCCCTGTCATGAGAGACATATTGTTTAAAATATGCAAGGTCAGCTATATTAACATCCTTATCATAGTTGACATCTGCAATGACATATTGTTCAGGAGTAAAACTCAGATCTCCGAGAAGATTTATGCTAAGCAGCGTAAGATCGGTTGTATCAGCAAAACCATCGTTGTTTAGATCTCCTTTTACAGATACTTCACTGTTCTGTATGGCTTGTGAAGAAAGTACAGATCCGGTCAGCGTTAATGCCAAAATGACGGATAATATTTTTTTCATTGTGTTTTCCTCCGAATTTTTTTATAAACAAAACTGAAAAATTAATATTTTATATATTTTTTATTTAATATTTACAAATTAATTATATCATTTGTTCATTTGTTTGTCAATCTTTTGAAAAAATCTGAATAAATGTCATGAAAAAAATATATAATAGTACTTAATATATTAAATTTTATAGTGAAATATATGCAATGTGATAGAATATTTAATAAATAATATGTTAGATTCGTATAATTTATATTAGCTATACAAAATG
>JAZUJY010000270.1:0-2290 GCA_045643005.1 Oscillospiraceae bacterium
GGATTACGGCTTGTGGCAAGTGCCATATATGCTGATAAAAAATGTCCTGATTCCGATATTCAAAAGAAAATAGCTGAAAAATCAGAGAATGAACCGGGACTTTTGATATGATTCCAGTTGCATTTTACACTTCATGATTCTGATAACAATGCTTCTTTAAGCTGGGATGGAACAAAAAGTTCAAAATCTGAAAATTCTTCTCAAAATGAAGCATATGACGTTGATTTAACCGTTCTTGATGCTTCTATGATGTATGCTCAGGTCTATGATATGCTGAATAATCCCGATGATTATAACGGTAAAACTGTTAGGGCAAAAGGCAATTTCTCCTATTACAAAGATCCACAGACAAACAATGAGTATTTTGCTGTTTTAGTTTCAGATATCACTGCCTGCTGTGCTCAGGGTATTGAATTCAGACTTGACGGTGATTATTCATATCCCGAAGATTATCCGCCGCTTGAAACTGAGATTACAATTACAGGTGTCTGCGATATTTACAAGGAAGGTTCAGCTACTTATATGCAGCTTCTGAATGCGGAGTATAAAGCTAATTAATAAAACTGAAAAATCTCAACACTTAATTGTGCTGAGATTTTTTTATTTATACCGAATCGACTGCTTTGAACTATAGATCGAGGATGCTCTGAAGGATCTGCTCGGAGGAACAATCCAGGAAATACCGTCGCCTGAACAAGCAGCGGAGTGTATTTCCGAGCGATACAGTGCTTTTAAAGGCACTGTATCTGGCAACTCATGAAATCACGAAGAATTGGACCATGCCGCTCAGAGGCTGGGGCAGAGTGCTTGGAGCTTGAAATCATGTATCCGGACAGACTCTGCTGACGGCGGCGAACAGCTCATGATTCCATTCCGCTCCGCTCCATTCCGTCATGAGCTGTTCAAACTGTCTTGACAAATTACAGTATCTGTCGTATACTGTAAAAAAATCGAGCAGCACCTGAAATGCTGCTCACATTGTTCGCTTTTTATCACAGATGTTTATTTTACAGAAATTTTTTCGCAGGGCCACTCCGTTCTGTTGAAGTGATAAAGTCCTTCGGTGCGGTCAGTTTCATGATTATTATATTCTTTCCTTTTCAGTAAGTATTGCTGTGAGTGTAAGCCAGTCTACGATGAATGCTCGTTTGCATTTCCAGCATATATAGCGCTGGTGACTGTCGTTTTTTGTCTGAGTGTACTTCGGTTTTCTTACACCCCGGACATTTAACCTTGTACTTCATAGTTCCTTTCATAGTATTCCTCCTATCAGAATTCGCATCTCTTAAAATTTTGGTAGGCGTATGAGAAAGATGGCGTAAATGTATTGACTTATGGCTATGGTTTGTGGTATAATAATATTACTATATGTGTCGGTTTCGCCAACATCTTCCTGTAACTATATTATACAACCATAACAGAAGGGTGTCAATGCGAAAACACGCAAAATACGGCGTTTCTCCGCAAAAAACGATTGCCGTTTCCGGCAATTTCAATGTATTATTTTGCGATTGAACGGAAGGGGTTAAAATGAGTGCCGAGCAAAACGTGAAAGCTAAGGAAGAAGCTACGGAGTTGACTAAGGAAATAACGACCGAAATGCCTGTCGCACTACCACTGATGATACTGCTTGGAGATAACGATTTGAGGAAGAAAAGTGGCACTTCAGAACATCGAAATAAGGTAAAACTTCTTCTGGACCCTTTAAATTCTAAATATGATCACTTATCAGAAGACCTGTTTCGTAATTCCGATATTACTCTGTTGACTGATGATAAATACTACCGGAGCATTTATGACACTAAGAATAATTACTATTTCGATAAGCTAATTGAATACTTTCGTTTCTTCTATGGCGACGAATTTGGCATTTATCATATTGAAAGCGTTGAAGATGTTAAACAATGCTATAAGATGATGATAGCTCACCAGACTAAAACCAAGAACAAATCGTTTTCACAAGAATTTTGCTGGAAAATTGCAAGTCTGTTCTTGAACAGCGATTATTCTAATATCAATATTTTACATGAACATATTATCAGAAGCTATGAAGATCCAAAGGATACTTACGCTCTGCGCAAGGAAATGATACAGAAAGCAACCGGAGATGTTTATATCGCTGGTACGACACTCAAAGATGCATTCTCTAACAGGCGGTTCTTTTGGTGAAAGGAAGAAAAATATGATACATCAGTATAAATGCGGCGGTTTCAACATAGTTCTTGATGTTTGTTCGGGAAGTGTTCATGTTGTTGATACACTTGCTTATGATATGATAGCCGAATATGAA
>JAZUJY010000271.1:0-16957 GCA_045643005.1 Oscillospiraceae bacterium
TCGTCTTTTGTCATGGCGATACCTCCTATGATTTTTTGTTAGGTTGGCAGACCTTAACTTTATTATATCATAGGAGTTTTTTTATGCCCATAGCTAAAGCTTTTAGAACCACTGGCATAGCCAGTGGTTTTCGTTAAACAACAATACCAACTGCAGATAAAATTTATTATCTGCAATTGGTACTGACCAAAAAAGGCTTATCTTTTTCAGAACACTGCGCTGAGATTTATTTTATCACATTGTATCATGACATGTTCTTGAAATAACATCAAGCTGCTGTTCACGTGTAAGATCGATAAACTTAACTGCATATCCTGAAACACGGATCGTGAAGTTTGCATATTCTTCCTTTTCCGGATGTTCCATTGCATCTATAAGCTTTTCCTTGCCGAAGATGTTGACATTAAGGTGATGTGCACCTCTTACAAAATATCCGTCAAGAACATTTACAAGATTTTCAACTCTCTCAGCTTCATCGTGTCCGAGTGCACCCGGATTTATTGTCTGTGTATTTGAAATACCGTCAAGAGCCCATTCATAAGGGAGCTTTGCAACTGAGTTAAGAGAAGCAAGAAGTCCGTTCTGTTCTGCTCCGTATGCAGGGTTTGCACCCGGTGAAAGCGGTTCGCCCTTCTTTCTGCCGTCAGGAAGTGAACCTGTTGCTTTTCCGTATACTACGTTTGAAGTTATTGTAAGAATAGATGTTGTAGGCTCTGCATCGCGATAAATATGGCACTGTTTGATCTTGTGAAGGAATGTCTTGAGAAGCCATACTGCGATGTCATCAGCTCTGTCATCGTCATTTCCGTATCTCGGAAAATCGCCTTCTGTTTCATAGTCCACAACAAGACCGTTCTCATCACGTATGGTCTTTACCTTTGCATATTTTATTGCGCTGAGTGAGTCAACAACGTGTGAGAAGCCTGCAATACCTGTAGCAAATGTACGTCTTACCTCTGTATCAATAAGAGCCATTTCAGCTGCTTCGTAATAATATTTGTCATGCATGTAATGAATAAGGTTAAGTGTGTGAACATAAACACTTGCAAGCCATGACATCATTGCATCATATTTTTTCATTACTTCATCGTAATCAAGATATTCGGATGTTATCGGAACGTACTTAGGTCCGACCTGTGCCTTTGTAACTTCATCGATACCGCCGTTAATTGCGTAGAGAAGACATTTTGCAAGGTTTGCTCTTGCTCCGAAGAACTGCATCTCCTTACCTGTCTGTGTTGCAGAAACGCAGCAGCAGATAGCATAGTCGTCACCCCATACCGTTCTCATGACTTCATCATTTTCGTACTGGATAGAGCTTGTTCTTACAGAAATGGCAGCGGCATATCTCTTGAAGTTTTCAGGAAGATTTTTGGAGTAGAGAACTGTAAGGTTCGGTTCAGGTGAAGGTCCCATATTTTCAAGAGTATGAAGAAAACGGAAATCGCTCTTTGTTACCATGTGTCTTCCGTCAACACCTTTTCCGCCAACGTTAAGTGTAGCCCATACAGGATCGCCGGAGAAAAGCTCGTTGTATGAAGGGATTCGTGCAAACTTGACCATTCTGAATTTCATGACCATATGGTCAACAAGCTCCTGAGCAGACTCTTCTGTAAGAGTTCCGTTCTCAAGATCACGTTCTATATAAATATCAAGGAATGTTGAAATTCTGCCGACACTCATTGCAGCACCGTTCTGTGTTTTGATGGCTGCAAGATATCCGAAATAAAGCCACTGGAATGCTTCCTTTGCATTTGAAGCAGGAACTGAAATATCATAGCCGTAGGACTGTGCCATTACCTTCATTTCCTTGAGGGCTCTTATCTGCATAGCGATCTCCTCGCGCTGACGAATGATCTCATCACGCATCTTTCCGTTTCCGCAGTTGTCAAGGTCCTCCTGTTTTTTGGCAACGAGTCTGTCGATACCGTAAAGAGCTATTCTTCTGTAGTCACCGACAATACGGCCTCTTCCGTATGTATCCGGAAGTCCTGTGATTATTTTATTTTTTCTAACAGCACGCATTTCAGGTGTATATGCATCATATACGCCCTGATTATGTGTTTTGTGATATTCGGTAAATATTTTGTGAAGTTCCGGGTTAGGAGTATATCCGTATGTTGTACATGCTTCTTCAGCCATACGTATTCCGCCGAAAGGCATAAAAGCTCGTTTTAACGGCTTGTCTGTCTGAAGGCCTACGACCTGTTCGAGATCTTTCAATGATTCATCAATATATCCCGGCTTGTGCGAAGTGATACCTGACACTATATCAGTATCCATATCGAGAACGCCGCCCTTAGCTCGTTCTTCTTTCTGATATTCCTGAAGTTTTGTCCAGAGCTTGTTAGTAGCATCGGTAGGTCCTGATAAAAATGACTCATCACCGTCATAAGGCGTGTAATTGTTCTGTATAAAGTTTCTGGTATCAATTTCATCGCGCCATTTTTTGCCTTTAAATCCGTCCCACTGTTTGTAATCAGTCATTTTAAAACCTCCAGAATAAAATAATAAAGCAGCGTGTTCCCTGTGAGATTATCCCCATGATCGATCGATCCAAAAAGTATTTCCTTTGAAAATGAAATAAGAGTTAGCATATTACTAACTCTATAGACATAATATTATGCCATTTGTAAAAAATCTTTAATTTATATCAATGAATTTAAACTGTTCTGCTGATAAAAAATTATTGCGTGAAAAATTACAAATGTGCATTTATTTCTCTTTTCAAAAATAATATTAATATATTCAATCTGCCAATATCAATTTTATCATTATATATATTAATAGTCAAGTGTGACATTATACAGAATTCTGCCTAAAATAAAATGATAATTAAACTATATTGTTCATTTTTGCATTAGAAATGGTGAATAAAATATCACTGTTGTTTTTGTAGGTTTCCTACATAACAAAAAGCCGTTTTCAGTATATAAACTAAAAAACGGCTTGGCTTTTTGTATAATAATTAAGTTATTTTACTGCATCAAGCGGTGCTGTAAATTCAAGTCCGAGACTTGATGCAACGTTTTTGTTGGTGCACTTGTGATCGTATGTATTAAGTCCGTCAGCAACGCCTTTGCACTGTTTAACAGCTTCTTCAAGTCCGAGATCAGCGATCATGCTTCCGTAACGGTATGTTGCATTTGCAAGTGCAACAGTTGATGTATAAGGAACAGCGCCCGGCATATTTCCTACACAGTAGTGAACGACACCATCTTCGATAAATACAGGATTGTCATGTGTAGTAACATGTGAAGATTCGCAGCATCCGCCCTGGTCTATAGCTATATCAACTATAACAGAACCCGGCTTCATAAACTTAAGGTGTTCACGTCTTACAAGCTTCGGTGTTGAACCGCCCGGGATAAGAACAGAACCGATAACGAGATCAGCTTCAGAAAGTGCTTTTCTGATATTTGCTTCTGTGCTGTAAAGAGTTGTAACTGAAGCACCGAAGATATCCTCAAGATATGCAAGTCTGTTGAGGTTGATATCAAGAAGTGTAACCTGTGCATCAATTCCTACAGCAGCCTTTGCAGCATATGTTCCTGCAATACCGCCGCCTAAGATAACGATTTTTCCTTTTTCAACACCCGGAACGCCTCCGAGAAGAATTCCTCTGCCGCCGAAGCTGCGTTCAAGATATTTTGCACCTTCCTGTACGCTCAGACGTCCTGCGATCTGGCTCATTGGTCTTAAGCACGGAAGATTTCCCTGTTCATCTGTAATTGTTTCAAAGGCTACAGCCTTTACTCCGCGTTCCATAAGAGCTTTACAAAGATCAGGGTTAGGAGCAAGGTGAAGATATGTATAAAGGATCTGACCCTCACGGAGATATCCGTATTCACACGGCTCAGGTTCCTTAACTTTTACGATCATATCACACGTAGAAAATACTTCAACAGGTGTTGCGAGTATTTTGGCACCCGCTTTTATATATTCCTCATCTGAGAAACCCGCTCCTTCTCCGGCGTGAGTTTCAACAAATACTTCATGGCCCTTCTGCGTGTAAGCCAGTACATTGTCAGGTGTAAGTCCTACTCGATACTCGTGATTTTTCAATTCCTTGGTTGTTCCGATTTTCATACGGTATTTTCAATCCTTTCAATCTGTAAAATAACCGAAATGTGTACATGGAATAAAATTACATTTTTTTGAATTTTATTCTGTAAACACCGCGATGTAAAAATTATAGCACAAATAATCTCATTTTGCAATATTTTTATTTCAATTATTCAGATAGTTATTTTTTTAATAATATTTTATACATGAATCATGTATTCTCATGGTAATATTTTGCAAGAAATATTTGTTTTCCTGCAAAATTTCAAAGACCACCCGTGACCGCCGACATTTATGCCGGCATTCACGAGTGGTCTTTTTTCATGAAAATAAGTCTATTTGTCGCTGGAATAGCCCGAATGCACCTTCAGACGGTTGAGCGCACGCTGAAGCTTAAGTTCAGCATACTGTGCCTCTTTTGCATCCTTGATATCCTCAAGTTTCTTTTTAGCATCCTCGACAGATTTTTCAGCCCATTCCTTATCGATCTCATCAGCCCATTCAATGGCTTCTGCGATGATAGTGGTCTTTTCCGGAGAAACCTTTACAACACCGCTCGAAATGGCAGCAACTCTGTAATTTCCGTCGATCATAACTTTGACCGCACCTGAAGGAAGAGCACCGACAAAATTTTCATGTCTTGCAAGTATTCCTATTTCGCCTTCTGTCGTTCTGACTATAAGACGTTCCGTTTTTCCGTCGAAAAATATTTTATCGGGTGTAATGATCTGCAAAGCAAAATCAGCCATTATTCATCACCCTTTTTCGCCTTTTCTACCGCTTCATCGATAGTTCCGACGAACAGGAATGCAGATTCCGGAAGGTCATCATGCATACCTCCGATAATTTCCTTGAAGCCTCTTATTGTTTCTCTTATCGGAACATATTTTCCTTCCATACCTGTAAACTGTTCTGCAACTGAGAACGGCTGTGAAAGGAATCTCTGAACCTTTCTTGCACGGTTTACGATAAGCTTGTCTTCATCGGAAAGTTCATCCATACCCATGATAGCGATGATATCCTGAAGTTCACGATATCTCTGAAGAATACTCTGAACCTGTCTTGCAACTTCATAGTGCTCCTGTCCTACTATTTCAGGAGTCAGGATCCTTGATGTACTTTCAAGAGGATCAACCGCAGGGTAAATACCGAGTGATGATATCTGTCTTGAAAGAACCGTTGTGGCATCAAGATGAGCAAATGTTGTTGCAGGTGCAGGGTCTGTAAGGTCATCGGCAGGAACATAAACCGCCTGAACCGATGTAATTGAGCCCTTGCTCGTTGAAGCAATTCTCTCCTGAAGTGCGCCCATTTCAGTTGCCAGTGTCGGCTGATAGCCAACGGCTGAAGGCATACGTCCGAGAAGTGCTGAAACTTCAGAACCTGCCTGTGTAAATCTGAAGATATTGTCTATGAACAGAAGAACGTCCTGTCCTTCAACATCTCTGAAGTATTCTGCCATGGTAAGACCTGACAGACCAACTCTCATTCTTGCTCCCGGAGGTTCGTTCATCTGTCCGTAAACAAGAACTGTTTTATCAATAACGCCGCTCTCAGTCATTTCGTTGTAAAGATCGTTACCCTCACGGGTTCTTTCACCAACACCGGTAAATACTGAGATACCGCCGTGTTCATTTGCTACGTTGTTGATAAGCTCCTGGATAAGAACCGTTTTACCAACACCTGCACCGCCGAAAAGTCCTATCTTTCCGCCTTTGAGGTACGGAGCGATAAGGTCTATGACCTTGATACCGGTTTCAAGCACTTCGCTTGCTGCGGTCTGTTCTTCATAGCTTGGAGCTTCACGATGGATAGGCCATTTATCCTGTGTCTCAGGAGCCGGTTTTTCATCGACCGGTTCTCCGAGAAGATTGAAGATTCGGCCAAGTGTTTCTCTTCCTACAGGTACTTTGATCGGGCTTCCGGTATCTACAGCCTCCATGCCTCTTACCAGTCCGTCCGTTGTACTCATAGCTATACATCTTACTACATCGTCTCCGATATGCTGAGCAACTTCAACGGTAAGTTTTGTTCCGTTATTGTCTATCTCGATAGCATTAAGAAGACGAGGCAGGTTTTCTTTCGGAAAACATATATCGACTACGGCACCGATTACCTGTACTATTTTTCCTATATTCTGCATAGTTACAGCCATTCCTTTCAAATAATATGGGACCGTGTTATTCGTTCTGACCTGCATCCGATCCGCTGACTATTTCGGTTATCTCCTGAGTGATCATTGCCTGTCTTGCTCTGTTGTACTGGAGCGACAGGTTGTCGATCATCTCTTCTGCGTTGTCAGACGCATTTTCCATTGCTGTTCTTCTTGATGCCTGCTCTGAGGCAAATGAATTTGAAATTGAACCGTAAAGAACGCCTGAGATATACTGAGGCATCAATATGTCAAACAATGCTTCAGGTGAAGGCTCATATGTCGACTGCATTTTCTTTACTGTCTTCTGTTTTTCTTCATTTTGTTCAAGAGGAATTATGCTTTTGATCTTTGCATCCTGTACAAGCGGAGATACATAGTCGGTATATACAAGCTCAACTCTGTCAACATTTCCGTTTTTAAAGGCAGCCATTATCTTGTCGCCTATCTGCTTGGCAGAGTTTATTTTTATATTTTCAGCAATGTTTTCATACTTTGCAACGACTTTGTAATCACGTTTTGTAAAGTATTCAACTGCTTTTTTGCCAACAGGGATAATGACCACGCTGCTTTTTTCGGCAACTTCATTTATTCTCTGCTGGGCAAGCTTCAGAACATTTGCGTTGTATCCGCCTGCCAGACCTCTGTCTCCGGCTATAACTACAAACATTACAGTTTTCTCTTCCCTTCCGGAAAAATAAATGCTGTTGAATGTCGTATTTTCAGCGGTAATCTCCCACATGGTATCATACAGCGCATCAAAGAAAACCTTTGCATTGTCTGCCTTGTCCCTGGCTTTTCTGAACTTGGATGAGGCAACAAGCTCCATTGCTTTGGTTATCTGCATTGTGCTCTTAACGCTCTTGATCCTTCGCTTTATATCTTTCATTCCAGCCGAAGCCATTATCTGTCACCTCCAAAAATACAGCTTACTTGTCAGCCATAAATTTCTTGATAAATGTATCCAGTACTTCCTTGAGATTTGCTTCGTTATCCTTTGTAAGTTCACGTGTCTCTGTAATGGATGATATAATATCAGGATGTGACTCATCGATAAATGTGTAAAGTTCATTTTCAAATTCAGAAATAAGCTTTACAGGAATAGATTTCAGATAGTTGTTTACTACGGCATAAATGATAATTGTCTGATGTTCAACAGACAGCGGCTGATTTTTGCCCTGCTTGAGAACTTCAACAATACGTTCACCTTTTTCAAGTCTTTCCTTTGTATCGGCATCAAGATCAGATCCGAACTGTGAGAATGACTGAAGTTCTCTGTACTGTGAGTAAGAGAGCTTGAGTGAAGACGCAACCTTTTTCATAGCCTTTATCTGTGCGGCACTGCCGACACGGGATACGGAGATACCCGGGTTTACAGCCGGACGAATACCGGAGTTGAAAAGGTCTGTTTCAAGGAATATCTGACCATCTGTAATTGAAATTACGTTTGTCGGGATATATGCTGAAACGTCACCTGCCTGGGTCTCAATGATCGGGAGTGCAGTAAGAGTACCGCCGCCGTAGTTTTCGTTCAGGCTGCATGCACGTTCAAGAAGTCTCGAGTGAAGATAGAATACATCACCCGGATAAGCTTCACGTCCCGGAGGACGCTTCAGAAGAAGTGAAAGTGTTCTGTACGCAACAGCGTGCTTTGAAAGGTCATCATAAATACAGAGAACATCTTTTCCCTTATTCATGAAATATTCACCCATCGTAACGCCTGAATACGGTGCAATATACTGAAGAGGTGCAAGCTCGGAAGCCGATGCTGCAACAACAATTGTATATTCCATCGCGCCTGCTTTTGTCAGTGTTTCAACGACATTTGCGACTGTTGACCGCTTCTGTCCGATGGCAACATATATACAGATGACATCCTTTCCCTTCTGGTTTACGATAGTATCCAGAGCGATGGTGGTTTTACCTGTCTGTCTGTCGCCGATGATAAGTTCACGCTGTCCGCGTCCGATCGGTATCATGGAGTCAATAGCCTTGATACCTGTCTGAAGAGGCTTGTGAACTGATTTTCTTGTGATAATGCCCGGTGCTATTTTTTCGATAGGAGCAGTTTCCTTTGTAAGGAGTGCGCCTTTTCCGTCAATAGGTTCACCAAGTGCATTTACAACTCTTCCTAAAAGATCGTCACCAACCGGTACTGATACGATCTTTCCGGTTCTCTTAACTGTTGAACCTTCTTTTACGCCTGAATCTGAACCGAGCATAACAGCACCTACAAAATCTCTTTCGAGGTTGAGAGCCATTCCGTATACTCCGCCTTCAAATTCGAGCAGCTCGTTAGACATGCATTTATCCAGACCATGGATATTTGCAATACCGTCACCAACAGTTACTACAGTACCGACATCAGAGAGTTCTATTTTATTTCTGTAATTTTTCACCTGTTCCTTTATGATACCGGTAATTTCATCTGGGCGTAAGTTCAATCAATACACCTTCTTTATCATTTATTTTGTCAATATTATATTTCCACATCCACAGCTGAACGTTTTATAGACGAAAGTCTGGAACGGACGCTGCTGTCTATACGTTTATTGTTGTATTCAACTACGATACCGTCTATGATCGACGGATCTGTTTTTTCTTTAAGAACAATGGTCTTTTTCAGCTCAGCTTCAAGCTTTGATGTGAGTTTCTTTCTGAGTTCATCTGTCAGAGGAACACTGGTCGTAACTGTCACATCGATAATGTTGTTATGCGTATTGAAGCTCTGGTTAAACACCTCAACGATCTCGGTAAAGTTTCCTGCTCTTCCCTTGTCACAGAGAAGACAGAGAAAATCAAATACCAGACCATTGTCATCAAAGATCTTTTTGCAAACTGATTTTTTTTCATCACTTGTGATGAGAGGCGCAGACAGAAGCTGCGTCAGTTCCGGATTTGCCCGGAAAACATCTGCAAATTCGTTCAGTTCACGGTGCATTTTTTCATTGCAGCCATCCTCGATATACATCTCGAACAACGCCTTTGCATATATTTTAGCTATTTCTGCTGCCATACTTCATCACCCACATTTTCAATAAATTCATTGATCAATGCTTCATGATCTTCTTTTTTCAGTTCTTTTTGTACTATCTTTTCAGCCATCATCATGGCGATGTCTGAAATTTCATTCTTCATCTGATTCATAGCACGCTGCTTCTCGATCTCAATATCCTTGTTTGCACGTGATATGATCCCGCTTGCCTGATCCTTGGCTGTTCCGATGATCTCATCAGAACGAACCTGAGCCTTCTGAGTTGCTTTCTTAACGATCTCAGCTGATTCATCCTTGGCCTTGGCCATGAGCTCTGAATACTTCTCTTCAAGCTCCCTGGCATCAGTTTTAGCCTTGTCAGCATCAGCATAGGTTTTTGTTACCTCAGCCTGTCTCTCCTCGAGGATCTTGTTTACACGTCCGAAAAGGAAGTGCTTTATGCAAAGGAAAAGAATGAGGGTGTTTATAAGCACCAGTACGATCGTTCCGTAGTCTATTGACAGGAATGGCAAAAATTCCACAGCTACAGCTTTCATATCGTCAACATCCTTTCGGTTAATATATTAGAGTTTTCCGATAAACGGATTTGCAAACAAAAGAATAAGAGCAATAACGAGACCGTAGATACCGGTTGATTCGGCAACGGCACATCCGATAAACATTGTACGTGTAACTGCACCTGAGCTTTCAGGCTGACGTCCTATTGATTCGCAGGCTTTACCAACTGCGTAACCTTCACCAATACCAGGGCCGATACCTGCGATAGCAGCGAGACCTGCGCCGATTGCTGAACCTGCAAGAACTATTGCTTTACTTAAATCTTCCATGACTTACTCCTTTTCTCCGCAGATAAATTTCATATCTTTCAGCGGTCTGTTGTTAATTTGGTTTTAATCTTCGTCCGGATAAGCAGATCCTATGTTCGCCATAGTCAGCATTGTGAAAATGAATGCCTGCATAAAACCGGTAAAGAGGTCGAAGTATACTGACAGTACTGCCGGTATACCAATTGTAAAAATCGGAAAATGCACCATGCCAAGCATACGTGAAAACGATGTAAGTGCAAAATACAGAAGCTGAGTGATTACTATACCACTGGCAACATTTCCGAAATGACGTATACTCATGGATACCGGAGTTGCAACTTCACTGATAAGATTTATCGGTGTAAGAAGCGCTATTGGTTTGGTAAAACCTTTTACATATCCGAATACTCCGTCGTTTTTGATTTTTGCATACTCGATCATAATAAAAGTAATGAGCGCCCATGCAAGTGTTGTGTTATAATCCCCGGTGACCGGTCTCAGACCTAATACGCTGATAAGGCTTCCGCAAATGGAAAACGAAAATATGGTTGCCATATACGGAGCGTACTTCAGGTTTCTTTTCCCCATTGAATCCCTGACCATACCGTTTACGGTCTCAACCATCCACTCAGCGACAACCTGTTTTTTGCTCGGGTTTTTAACAGACATATTGTGCGTTAAAAACAGGATAAGACCGATGATCACTGCCATTACTACCCAGCTTAGAACAACCGTTTCGGTTATCTTGATGCCGAATATTTCAAACGACACTTTTGGACCTGTTACATTTACTTCTGTTATACCCAATAATTAACCCTCCTTTTTCTTAAAAATTGCTTTTAAAGGATAGATGACCTTCGGATAAAACAAAGGTATTGCTGCACATATCGGATCTGAAAAAGGAATTAACCACGCAAGTCCCAGAACAACTGCCACGAAGATCATTCGCAGTGCATAGTGAGCCTTCATTTTTCTACTCCCGTCCTTTCCTCTTCTGGCACCTGCTGCTATACTTTCGACACTCAAAGAAAGAAAAAACATGTCAAGAAGTACGAGCATTGTTCCGATAAGGATACCGACCAGAGCTTTTAACGGTGATGTAAACAGAAGCGCTGCAAAAAAAAGAAAAACATCAAGAAAAGCAGCTCCTATGCCTATAAACCGTATCTCACCAAGTAATTCCCTGTTGATCAATATATACACTCCTTCCTTATTCAAAGCTATGCTTTTTTTTAACAATCAGAGGAGTTTTTTTATTCTCTCTGTTGTTATAAGCATATAGTCATTATACCATACTTAATTATAAAATAATAGCATTTTTCTTCATTTTCTCATAAAAAGTCATAATATGTTTTAGTAGTTAGATATATTATGCCATACGACAAAAATTCAAGCCTTTATGATAAAAAAAATTATTTATTTTTTATCATCTTTTTTATGAAATTTCAAATTTTAAAATAAATTAAGAATAAACTATTGACTTTTGAAATAAATATTTATATAATCTAATTATAAATTAAATCTTTTAAATTCAATGATCAAAAGCAAGTAGTCATTAAACCGGTCATACAGAGAATCCTGCGTTGGTGAGAGCAGGGCTGATACGATGATGTACGAATGGATTTGTGAGAAGCACGGTGAAACCAAAAGTACCCGTCGCCGCAGGCTCAGCGTTAAAGGAGCAGGATATAAAAACATTTTTTGTTTCGTATCTGATTTGAGGAAGTTATTTTGAACTTCGAAATTGGGTGGCACCACGATGTCTATCGTCCCTTGGCATATAAGGACGATAGACTTTTTTGTTTTTATAGACTAAAAAGAGATTTGCAAACAACAAAACATTCATGATTATGAAAGGATGATCAGATTATGTCAGAGAAAAAAGGCAGATTTGGCGATTTCGGCGGACAGTATGTTCCTGAAACCGTAATGCATGCAGTTGAGGAGCTCGAAAAGGCATATAAGCGCTATATCGATGATGAGGACTTCAACAAAGAACTTCGTCAGCTTTACAGAGACTATGCTTCAAGACCTTCAATGCTCTACTATGCGGAAAAGATGACAAAAGATCTCGGAGGAGCTAAAATTTATCTTAAGAGAGAAGATCTTAACCACACCGGTGCTCACAAGATCAACAACGTTCTCGGTCAGCTCCTTCTCGCAAAGAAAATGGGCAAAAAAAGGATAATTGCAGAAACAGGTGCAGGTCAGCACGGTGTTGCTACAGCAACAGTTGCAGCTCTCATGGGATTTGAATGTCAGATCTACATGGGCAGAGAGGACACAGAAAGACAGTCTCTCAACGTTTACAGAATGGAGCTTCTCGGAGCTAAGGTAAACGCAGTTGAAAGCGGTACAAAGACACTTAAGGATGCTGTAAACGAAGCAATGCGTGACTGGGCTGAGCATTCAGATACATTTTACTGCATAGGCTCTGTAATGGGACCGTATCCGTATCCTGAAATGGTAAGAAACTT
The DNA here is from genome assembly GCA_045643005.1 of Oscillospiraceae bacterium. Taxonomy (GTDB): domain Bacteria; phylum Bacillota; class Clostridia; order Oscillospirales; family Ruminococcaceae; genus HUN007. The sequence goes on from JAZUJY010000271.1 coordinate 12,496, forward strand.
CCAGAAAATTATCAGTGAAGAAGCAAAGGAACAGATCATGGAGGCTGAAGGAAAACTTCCTGACTGCGTAGTTGCATGCGTAGGCGGCGGTTCAAATGCCATGGGTATGTTCTACAACTTCATCGAAGACAAGGGAGTAAGACTTGTCGGTGCCGAAGCAGCCGGAAAAGGCGTTGACACAGATCAGCACGCTGCTACCCTTACTCTCGGCAAAGAAGGTATATTCCACGGAATGAAGTCAATATTCCTTCAGAACGACGAAGGTCAGATCGCTCCTGTATTTTCAATCTCAGCAGGTCTTGACTATCCGGGCATAGGACCTGAACATGCTCATCTTGCAGAAACCAAGAGAGCAGACTATGTACCGATCACAGACGAAGAAGCTGTATGTGCTTTTGAATATCTTTCAAAAACAGAGGGTATCATCCCTGCAATTGAAAGCTCACATGCTGTTGCAGCTGCAATGAAGATAGCACCGACAATGAGCAAGGATCAGATAATGATAATCTGTCTCTCAGGACGCGGAGATAAGGACGTTTACCAGATAGCAAGATACAGAGGAGTGAAATTAGATGAAAAATAAAATAGAAAGCTGCCTTGAAAAGCTTAAAAATGAAAACAAAAAGGCTCTTGTAACATTTATCACATCCGGATGCGGCGGATATGACTTTACTGAAGAAGCAGTACTAACAATGGAAAAAAGCGGTGCAGATATAGTTGAGATCGGTATTCCTTTCTCAGATCCTGTTGCTGAAAGCCCTGTTATACAGTCAGTTGCAGTTAAGGCACTCGCTCAGGGTACTACTATCGCAGGAACATTTGAAATGATAAAAAGACTCAGAACAAAAACTGAGATGCCGATCATCATGACTCTCTATATGAACAACGTTTTCTGTTCAGGTATAGACGCATTTTTCAAAAAGTGCAATGATGCAGGAGTTGACGGTGTTATCATCCATGACCTTCCTTACGAAGAGCTTGACGATGTACAGTCAGCTGCTGACAGCAACGGTATCATTATCATAAACAACGTAACACCTGTTTCACTTGACAGAATCGAAAAAATCGCAAAGGTTTCAAAGGGATTCCTTTACTGTCTCTCATGTGAAAAGGTAAATGTCGGAGAAAAGAAATTTGACGAGTTCTTCGATCTCGTTCACAAGTACTCAAACGTTCCGAACATGCTCGGTTTCGGCATCTCAGGACTTGACGAAATTGAAAAGATCAAGCCTTACTGTGACGGAACAGTTGTTGACAGCTCCGTTATCCAGATGATAGACGAAAACGACCTCAAAGGATCACTTGACAAAATTTCAGGATTTGTAGGTGCTCTCAGAAAAGCACTTGACTGATAAATAGTATTTATATCTTAACTTGATCAAAAAACCGTGAAAATTCAGAATACGAATTTTCACGGGTTTTTTATTTATCACTTTGATTTTGCTTGCAAATACTTGCATTTTGCAAGCAATTGCATTATAATAATTGTAAGGAGTGTGATTTATATGTCTACAACACCAGTATATGCCAGAATTGATACAAATTTAAAAGAAAATGCTGAAGCGATTCTATCTCAGCTTGGTATTACTCCATCAAGTGCCATTCAGATGATGTACAGCCAGATTGTACTGAAAAGAGGTTTACCATTTGAACTTAAGCTGCCGGTATCAAAACCTTTGAATATTAATGAAATGGCGTCTGAAGAACTGGATAAAGAACTTTTAAAAGGGGTAAATTCAGTTAATAACGGAAAACATTACACTTCTGATGAAGTTGATAGCATCCTTTCAGATGAATTTGGTATATGAATTTTACAATAATCTATTCACCGGAAGCGCTTGATGATCTTAGAAATATTCATTCATATATTTCAATTGAATTAAAAGCACCTGAAGCAGCCAAAAACCAGGTTCGCAGAATCATAGACGCCGTCAGCAAGTTAAACTATACACCGGAAGCTTTTATTCAGGTTGACTGGGAACCGTGGAAAAGTATGGGGATGCGAAAGTTGCCTGTAAATAATTATATTGTGTTTTATCTTGTAAATCATGAAAAAACTTCGGTTTCTATCATCAGAATAATGTATGCAGGAAGGGATATAAAAAATATAATAAACGATAATTAGATATAATTGAACTGATTTAAATTATCATAAAATCAACCCGTGAAAATTCAATCTTTTGAATTTTCACGGGTTTTATTTTTTATACAGAACAATGATTACCTGCTGACATCAGTTTTCTGTCATTCAATCGGCAGCTGTATTTCTGTCAGCCAGTCATCCACAGATTCCCTGTTCCAGATTCCGTCAATATAACAACACAGAGGATATCCGCCGCCTCTGTGTTGTTATAAATCAAAATTTGTATGGTTAATTTAGAACGAAGGATTACATATTTTCAATACTTTCCATCAGATCCGGAAGGTCACTGAATGCCATTAGTTCAGGAACATCCTGGTTTACTTTACCGAAACCGTAAGCAGCGTGGATAAAAGGAACACCGGCAGATGACGCAGCATCATAGTCTCCCTGTATATCGCCGACATAGTATGCTTTCTCAATATTGTTTCTCTGAACTATCAATGCTATATTCTCACCTTTTTGCTTCAGATTGTTGCCGTAGCATTCTATATCCCTGAAATATTTTCTGAAGCTGTAGTGATCCAGAAAAGCTTCTATATACCCGCTCTGACAGTTGCTTACAATATAGAGATCATATTTTTCGTCAAGCTTTATCAGTGTGTTTTCAAGTTCAGGATACAGTATTCCGCCGTTATTTCTAAGATATTCATTTTCATATGTACAGCAGCTGTCAAGAAGCTGCATTCGTTCCTCATGATCCAGATCGCTGAATATTATATCTGCTATTCTGTCCATGGTAAGTCCCATTATACTCATTATATCCTGTCTTGTTATATCAGGTCGGTCGTATCCGAGACTTCTTACCACGGCTGTCCAGGATGCTGCAACGTTTTCCGAAGAATCCCAGAGAGTTCCGTCCATATCAAAAACAAGTGCTGTTTTCATTATTTCTCCACCATTCTGCTGTATATTTCGTCAAGCTGTTTTCTGTCCCACGGTGTTTCATCAAGAACAGTGATCCTGCCCGGTCTTACTGTTCTTGCCTTCATCCAAATATCTGCGAACATGTCTTTGCTAATACCGTAGACCGAAGGATCGGTGTCTATGCCGTAAGTTCTGTAAAATTCAGAAATGCCTTTTTCATCCTGCCCCTGAAAAATACAGGAAGCTACAGAACCGAGAGCTACACTGAATCCGTGGGATATCCTTATCTCAGGGTAGTATTCTTCTATTGCATGTGCGAAAAGATGTTCACTGCCGCTGCATGGTCTTGAAGAACCTGCGATTTCCATAGCAAGTCCGCCCATAACCAGTGCCCTTGAAAGAATTCGTATAAATACTCTGCTCTTAAGATCCTTCTGGTCACAGTGATAAACAGAATCGTAGCTCATACGGCTTAACGCATAAGCAAAATCATTTATCGCCTGACCTGATTTTTTTGCAGATATCTTCCAGTCATAAAGTGCGGTATGCTTTGCAATGGTATCACCGATTCCGGAAAGTATCTGATTCAGAGGAGCCTTTGCGATCAGTGTGGTGTCAACAATAATTGCTTCAGGTATAAGACAGGACAAGGTTTTTCTGGCGCCGTTCTCTGTTTCAAGTACTGCAAAAGGAGAAGCGAGTGAATCATTGCTCAGTGATGAAGGCAGGCAGATATATGTCGCCTTGCTTATATGAGCTGCATATTTTGCAGTATCAAGTACTCTTCCTCCGCCAAAGCCTACGATTATCTGTATATCTTCTATGCAGATTTTTCTTGCGATATCAACTGCCTCGTCAAAACTTGCATTTTTTATGGCATATATTTCAGTGCCGCCCATATCACGGCTTATCTCATTTACTACATCACCATAAAGATCAATAAGATTCGGTTCTGAAACAACAAGTGTTTTTTTGCCGTATATTTCAGGCAAATATGTCCTGATTATTTCATCCGTATGTAATAGTGCATCTTCCTCAACTGTCAGACATACAGGAAGATCAAAGCTTGTTCTTCTTTCCATAATAATCCTCTCCGTATATTTATTTTTTTGATTTTTCCGAAACACCTGTGTCAGTATGAATTGGCTTAAACTGATTCAGGTTCAATCGGGAAATAATATAAATCCATTATATCACATTTTCATCAATACTTCTACAAAAAAACAAGCCGGCTCCCATCAGTACTGAGATGAGGACCGGCTTTTTTTACTGCCTGATTTATTCTGCTTTTTTTATCTTAAAAATCAGGATCTTCAAAGCTCTGTGTTTTTATACACCCGAGTTTTACACTAAAAATGAGCAAACCACGCATATACGTGATTTGCTCATTTTTATTTTGTTATTGCAAATTTGATACTTTTCAAGTATTTGTTTAAATTTTCCTGTTTGATATTT
>JAZUJY010000272.1:0-5801 GCA_045643005.1 Oscillospiraceae bacterium
TTTGAAAGTTCAGTTTTTAGATAGTCGGTGTTTACAGCAAAGAGGTTCCACCTGTTCCCATACCGAACACAGAAGTTAAGCTCTTTCGCGTCGAAGATACTCGGTTGGCGACGACCCGGGAAAATAGATCAGTGCCGGCACAAAACAAGAGATGAAGAAATTCATCTCTTTATATATTCCTCCATAGCTCAGTCGGTAGTAGCACTTGACTGTTAATCAAGGTGTCGCTGGTTCGAGTCCAGCTGGGGGAGCCAATTAAAACCTCACAAAGTTTTCTTTGTGAGGTTTTTTTTATAATTAGAGAGGTAGATGAATGAATTGATTTAGATTTTATTTGAATACTATGTACTGTGGAAATTTGTGAAAACAAGGGCAAATTCGTAAAGAAAAATGTGAAAATTAATATAAATATTACTGGAATTATGTGAAATGTTGCCTTGAATTGAAAAGAAAAATGTGATAAAATAATATGGAGGTGATAATATGGAACTGTTGAAACGAAAAATAGATGACTTTTTGGTAAAATGGAAGAGTGATCCTGATAGATTTCCTCTAATAGTAAAAGGTGCACGTCAGATTGGAAAAACAGAATCGATACGATATTTTTCAAAGAAAAACTATAAAAATATCATAGAGATCAATTTTGTTCTAAATAAAGAATTTTGTGATATTTTCGATAATGGATTTGAAACTGATACTATTATTAAAAATATTTCTTTCAGAAGACCTGATCTTGAATTTACTAAAGGTGATACATTAATTTTCTTTGATGAGCTTCAGGCGTGTCCTAACTGTGCGACAAGTTTAAAATTTTTTAAACAGGATGGCAGATTTGATGTTATCTGTTCAGGCTCTCTGATGGGAATTAATTATAAAGAGATCGAATCAAACAGCGTAGGATATAAAGAAGATTACGAAATGCATTCAATGGATTTTGAGGAATTCTTGTGGGCAAAAGGATATAAACAGAATCAAATAGATGATCTTCTGGTTCATATGCTCGATATAACACCATTCTCAGAGACAGAAATGAGAGTTATGCTTGATAATTTTTATGAATATATGATAATAGGCGGAATGCCAAACATTGTAAATTCATTTATAACAAAGAAGAATTACAGTGGAACATTGAAAATGCAAAAACAGATATTGCTCGATTATGAAGAGGATATTACCAAATATGCTTCAGGGCTTGATCAGGGGAAGGTACTTAATATTTACAGAAAGATACCGGTTTTTCTTGGAAACGAAAACAAAAAATTTCAAATCTCCAAAGTTGCAAAAAATGCAAGAAACAGAGATTATATCGGAACTGTTGACTGGCTAAACAATGCAGGGATAGTGAATGTATGCTATTGTATGAATACACCTTTTCTTCCTTTGCGCGGGAACTATGACCCTGATTGTTACAAGCTCTATTTCAGAGACACGGGACTGCTTGTCGGATCACTTGATGAAGAAGTACAGGATGACCTTAGAGCCAATAAAAACTTCAATACTTATAAAGGGGCGCTTTATGAAAATATAGTTGCAGATATGCTTGTTAAGTCCGGGTACAGTCTATATTTTTATAGAAACGAAAAAAGTACTCTTGAAACAGATTTCTTTGTCAGGGATTCTGATTCGCTTATTCCTGTTGAGGTCAAGGCGGTTGACAGTAATGCTCCCTCACTTAGCAAACTTATTGAAAATGAGAAATATTCGGATATTCATTATGGAATAAAACTAAATCGAGGAAATATTGGTTTTAATGGAAAATTCTATACATTTCCATATTTTTTAACATTTCTCATAAAAAAATGGTTGAAGCAGAAATAAAATAATGTCCGATGACTAAAACAGCGTATTACCACATAGGCAATACGCTGTTATTTTTATTTATCTTTTGATTTGTTCTGAAACTGAGCTATAAGGTTGTTTTTTGCATTTATGATATGTTCAGCAGTAAGTGATTCTGCAAGAGGACCGTTTTTGTTTCTTATTGCTTCAAGTATCGCCTTATGTTCGGCAACAGTTTTCTCTGCACGTCCTGCTGACTGTATCGAAATGTCTCGGGCATTTTTTATGTAATTATGAAAGTTCGAAAGCATGTATCTCAAAGGACGGCTTCTTGATGACTCGTATATGATCTTGTGAAATTCTCCGTCAAGCTTCCATATCTGTTCAGTGTTGTTTTTTATAAGATAAAATTCCTGAAGATCTACGATTTTTTCAAGTGCTTTAAGTTCGTCATCTGTGATCTTTTCTGCTGAAAGTTTTGCTGCAAGACCTTCTATACTCATACGAATCGCATAAACGTCTTCAATATCTTTTTCAGATACTCCGACTACTACTGCGCCTTTGTTAGGAATATTATTTACAAGGCCTTCAAGTTCCAGCTGCATAAGTGCTTCTCTGACAGGTGTTCTGCTTACTCCAAGCTCAGATGAGAGCTTCAGTTCATTAAGACTCTCGCCTTCTTTATATTCTCCGTTTAATATAGCATCTTCTATAGCGTTAAATACTCTTATTCTCAAAGAACTGCTGTTGTCAGTTTCCAATATCATAATATATCACCATTATACAAAATCAAAGACCATTCTGAGCGAGGATATCTTTTCCGTAGAGCTGCATAAGTGCGATAAGCTCGTTGTCGCTTATTACTGTTACACGACCGTTGTCATATTCATTGTCGATCCATTCCTTCATTTTGAGAACGCATGGATTTTGTTTGGTTACAGCATGACTTTCATCGAGATTGTAATAATTGTTTATCCAGCAGGCTATTCCTGCAAGACCTGATGTTGCACTGACAGCGACCATAGGAGGTCTTCCGAGAAATTTCTTTGTATCAAATATATTGTATATCTCTTCATTTTTCATAAGACCGTCAGCGTGAATTCCTGCTCTGGTCAGGTTGAAGTTTTTGCCTACAAACGGGGTCATTGGAGGCAGATCGTAGTTTGTCTGATTTACGATGTAATCTGCGATCTCTGTTATAACAGTCGGATCCATGCCGTTAAAATCGCCTCTTAATGAAGCATATTCAAATACCATAGCTTCAAGCGGTACATTTCCTGTACGTTCGCCAATACCGAGAAGAGAACAGTTTACAGCACTTGCACCATACAGCCATGCTGTTGAAGCATTTACGACACCCTTATAGAAGTCGTTATGGCCATGCCATTCGAGCATTTCACTAGGAATACCTGCATAATGCATAAGACCGGAGATGGTTCCCGGAACACTTCTCGGAAGAGCAACACCCGGATAGGATACACCGTAACCCATTGTATCACATGCACGGATCTTGATCGGAACACCTGATTCATCTGAAAGTTCTTTAAGAGCTGTTGCAAAAGGAATTACAAATCCGTAGAAGTCAGCTCTGGTTATATCTTCAAAGTGACATCTCGGGCGAAGTCCGGCATCAAGACAGTCCTTAACAACTCCGAGGTATTTGTCAAGTGCTTCTTTTCTTGTGAGTCCCATTTTATTGAAAATATGGTAGTCTGAGCATGATGTAAGAATACCTGTTTCTTTGATTCCGATATTTTTTACAAGTTCAAAATCTTTTTTGGCTGCTCTTATCCATGTGGTGATCTCAGGAAATTCATAGCCGAGTGCCATACATCTGTCGATAGCTTCACGATCGCTTTTGGAGTATACAAAAAACTCAGTCTGTCTTATCATGCCGTTTTTACCGCCAAGGCGATGAAGCATCTTGTAGATATTTTCCATCTGTTCAGCCGTGTACGGTGTTCTTGACTGCTGTCCGTCTCTGAATGTTGTATCAGTGATGAAAATATCATCCGGCATGTTCATAGGAACAAATCTGTGATTGTAGACTATCTTGGGGACTTCTGTATATGGAAACATTTCTCGGAACAGTTCCGGTTCTTTAACGTCTTTTAATTCGAAACGATATGGGTCCAACTCAAGCATGTTGGTTTTTTCGTTTAATAAAATATCCTGCATGATTTCATCGAGCTCCTTAAATTATTGTATTAGTGTATAATTGTATCATTGTATACAATTATACACTAATACAATTGAGAAGTCAATATTAATAGTAAATGGAAAATAGTATGAATAAAGGTATGATTTTGTAAATTGATACAGATATATTTATGAAATATCACGACAACTGATTTATATGAAGGAAAAATGATGAAACTACAGAAAAACAGTGATTTGCGTGACTTTATTTATTGACTGAAAAAACATAGTGTGATATAATAGTAAAGGTTGTATAAAGATGTAAAAGAGGTGAAATGATGGACGGTTTTATACTTAAGGGAAATATCCTTTACAGTAAAAATGAAAAGACCATTGAAGCTGTGAAGCAGGGTTATCTTGTTTGTGAAGGAGATAAATGCGGCGGAGTATATGAAGAAATACCGGAAGAGTACAAAAATTTCCGGATGATCAATTACAGGGACAATCTTATAATTCCGGGAATGACAGATCTTCATATCCATGCTCCTCAGTATGCATTCAGAGGACTCGGAATGGATAAGGAGCTTCTGAAATGGCTTAATTATCATGCTTTTTCAGAGGAAGAAAAATATGCTGATCTTTCGTATGCAGACAGAGCATATGATATTTTTGCAGATGACATGAAAAAAAGTGCCACTACAAGAGCATGTATTTTTGGAACAGTTCATCGTGAAGCAACAGAAAAACTTATGCAGAAGATGGAGGATACAGGTATTGTATCCTATGTCGGAAAAGTCAATATGGACAGAAACTGTCCGGAGAGCATCTGTGAGGAATCAGATGCATCAATTCGCGAAACTCTGTCTTTGATAAGCTCAACAACCGGATATTTCAGAAACACAAAGCTTATACTGACACCAAGATTTATTCCGTCATGTTCCGATGAACTTCTGAGAGGACTTGGAAAACTTGCCGATGAGCTTGACATGCCGGTGCAGTCACATTTATCGGAAAATCCTGATGAGGTAGAGCTGGTAAACAGGTTATGTCCGGATGCTGAAAGCTATTCTGATGCATATTCAAGATTTGGTCTGTTTGGCGGAAAAGTTAAAACAGTAATGGCACATGGCGTTCATCTTTCTTTCAAAGAGATGGAACTGATAAGAAAAAACGGCGTTTTTATAGCGCACTGTCCTGTATCAAATGCAGATCTGGCATCAGGTATCGCGCCGCTGAGAAAGCTTATCAATCTTAAGATAAATGTAGGACTTGGCAGTGATGTGGCAGGAGGTCATACACTTTCAATGTTCAGAGCAGTAACAGAAGCAGTTTCGATGTCAAAGCTATATTCAAGGCTGGTTGACAGGACATGTGTTCCTGTTTCATTTGCTGAAGCGTTCTATCTCGGAACCGCAGGCGGCGGAAAGTTTTTCGGAAATGCCGGTACTTTTGAAAAAGGCAGCGAATTCGATGCGATCGTAATCGACGACAGTCCCCTTCGTTCTCCGTGTTCACTTACCCTGAACGAAAGACTCGAAAGAGCCTTTTACCTGAATGCCGACCTTTTCCTTATAAAAAACAAATACATAAAAGGAAAGAAGATTTTTTGACAAACTTTTTTCTCTGTGTTATACTATATAACAGTTGTGCATATGCGAAGGTGCAGGGCGACCGCAAAGCCCTGCAAACACTGAGAAATATCGAAAACATAAAAACCAACCCCAAATTATAATGATATTGCGAAGGTGCAGGGCGACCGCAAAGCCCTGCAAACACTGAGAAATATCGAAAACATAAAAACCAACCCCAAATTATAATGATATTGCGAAGGTGCAGGGCGACCGCAAAGCCCTGCAAATACTGAAAAATTTCGAAAACATAAA